>JAEULV010000039.1 GCA_016793065.1 Hyphomicrobiaceae bacterium | reverse complement strand
GGACTCCGCCGTCCACGTTTCTCTTTCTTCATATTCAATTGTCAAAGAACAGAACCGACCGCAGTCGATTCGAGAGGCCGTCGATCTAGCGACTGGCGGCCCGCTTGTCAACACCGTAATCTCGAAAGATCCGAATGTCGCTTCCGAAACCAAATCCCTCAGGACCAGGCCCCGAAACCCGGCAGATCCACCAGCAAACCAACCATCAGGCGATGGCCTTCCGTTCGCCAGCGGCGTGTCCGCCGTCGTTGGAGCGGTTTATAGGCCCACACCCCCGAGGTGTCAACGACGGTTTTGGAAAAAATCAAAACAAATTTCACCACCGCGGTGGATATCCCCACGGCTCCACATCGACCGGCAATAGGATCAGCTTCGCCGATTCGATCGGCGCCGGCTATCGCCAAATGCGGTTTTGACTGGGTTCCCGGCGGCAATTCGCGGCCCGGACAATCGCGCGGTCATCGCGTTATCGCCCAGGCCCTGACCACTCGGGTCGACGTTGGCGGTTGTGGATAACTTGATTCTTTTGGTCTGAATTTTTCGCCACCCGACTATGGCGCCCTGCGATCGGCCGGCGCCGCGCCGGCTTTGCCCGGTCGCCGAGCTCGAGATGGCAGCAAAACACCGTCGCAAAAACATTGCCGCAGGGAAGGAATCGATCGGCAGACGTCGACAACACCGGCTGCGCCCAACAAACTCGCCGTCATCGAGCTGTTTCACTGCCATGTCGGGCCGTTCGGCATCGCCGCGTCCCGACCCTTTCGATCTGTCCGCCGGCGTCCGATTTTTGGTCTGATTCGGCGGCGCCGGCCGGTTGCCTACATGTTGGACGAGGTCAAGTCCGCCCCGGCGCTTGCTTCAACGAAAAGAAGCTGCCGTCACCCAGCCGCGCGCGCGTTTTCAAGGCGCTCGCCGACTGCGTTTCAA
Source organism: Hyphomicrobiaceae bacterium (assembly GCA_016793065.1). Lineage (GTDB taxonomy): Bacteria > Pseudomonadota > Alphaproteobacteria > Rhizobiales > Ancalomicrobiaceae > JAEULV01. The sequence goes on along the minus strand of JAEULV010000039.1, from coordinate 13,166 downwards.
TGTCGGACGCCGATCAATGCCGGACATTCGCCACCCTGGCCCGCGATCTGGATTTCTTGTCGAGGCACCCCATCACATGGAATGGCGCCCCATTCGCTATGCGGCCCACAATATTCAGTAGGGCCGCGCCTGCATCGACGCCGGCTTCATCCGCACCGACGACACCTGCGCCGGCACGACATCCAACGATGCGCCGGTCAGCTCCACCGCCGCCTCGACGAACTTGCGCTCGGCCGGATTGGTAAGATCGGCTTTGCGCGATCCGCCATCCTGAATGAGGAAGATCTGGTCCTGATAAGCGACCTCGATCACCACGTCATTGGCATCGGCCAGCTCCGCCGCCACCGCCAGCGACCGGCCCTTGCGACCGTTCGGACGCAGCGGATCGCGGCTGATGTCGAGGAGGAACGCCCGCAGGTCCTCGATCGCGGCGACGACCATCCGCCGTGCCCCCGATTCGAACACGTGAATCCGGCAAACCGCCGCGATCGCCTCGCCGACCGGCAGCTTCCAGCCGTCCTCGGTCCGGTCACCGGCGCCCAGCACCCGCCATTCCGGAATCGTCACCGTCACCGACGTCTTGCGCGGCATCCGCTCGACCGCGGTCAGGATCGCCTTCGAACCCTTGATCACCGGGCGCGGCTTGGTGCGGATGCTGTTGGCCGACTGCGCCAGCGGCTCGGCGATCGTGCCGCCGATCCGGGTCCGCGCGAACCGCACGGTGCCACGGGTGAGATCCACATCCTCGGCCCGCCAACCGGCCACCAGCCAGGCCATCTGATGCACCATGTTGCCGCCGGCATTGGCCCACCATGGCCGATGATTGCGCGCGCTCGGCGGCAGCGGCGACGACAGGATCGCTTCGATGTCCTCGAAACTTGCCGACCATTCGGTTTGGGTCATAGCCGCGAGATGGCGACGGAGAGGATCATATTTTGACATGCACAGCCCCACCTTATGGGTGTCTCGCCCATTTCCTCAGTAAGAAAACGATAGGCCGAAGCGAGATTCCGCGCACCCCTGAGAAATCAGGGGGTCATGTTGGCTGATCACCCAACCCATTGAAAATAATAGCGTTATTCTACTATCACCAAATCTTGTTATATCCGCAAGTTTCTGAAGGACAAGGGCAATTTCAATTTTACCGGCCCATGACGCTGGCTGACCTGCCGACTTATTCGATCCCGCGGCCGACCGTGCGACTAAAGAATGACGCTTACTTCAACAATCGGGCGATTGGCGTCACTCTATTATGGCTCCCGTAGCATCCTACAAAATATTGCTATGCCATGTAATTAAAACGCGAAGATTTCGACTATACGTCGTTACCTCGCCCCTGCCCATGGACGCTTCTCGGGCAATGCACGTCGGTTGAAATGCAAAAAGCCCGGCACCAATCGGCACCGGGCTTTAATCCTACTCGCGGTTGGATCCGGACGTCAGCGCGAGAACGAGATCGGCTTGCGTGTCGAGGTCACGCCATTGAACTGTTCCTTGGTCGAAGCATAGAGCGTCGCCACCGTGCTGCCGTCCGATCCGCGCAGCGTCACCTGCTTGCCCTCGATCGACCACGCGGAAATCCGCGCGATGTCCGGCGACGAACAGCCCCTCTGGCTGGCGCGATAACCGCCGGTCCACTGGCTGAGCGACAATGTCAGCTGGCAGCTCTCTCCACCGGACCGCAGCGTCCAGCCGCCGGAGAGCTCGCTGCGCGACACCGCCACCGAACTCTCGGCGCTCGGCGTCTTCGCCGGCGCCTCCGGTGTCACCATCGCTACCTGCCCCGGCACACCCGGCTGTCCGGGAACCGGCGGAGCGCCCGGCGGGATCGGCTGCCCGGCAACCAGCGGAGCACCCGGCGCGCCTGGAGCCGGCGGAACCGCCGCGGCCGGTCCCGTCGGCTGGCCGCCGACGATCTGTCCGGCCTGATTCGGTTGGGTCTGCATCGGCGTCACCACCAATGGCTGGAGCGCGCCCGACGTCACCGGCGCTACCGGGCTCGCTGGCAACGGCGCCGGACTCCCGCCGCCAAAACCGCCGCCCATGCCGGTGCCGCAGCCGGTCAGGCCGAGGCTCAAGGAAACCATTGCGACCAATCGCACCGTCGACATCGTGCTACCCTTTCGCGCCCCGACGGGCACCCATGCAATATTGCCGTGCATTCCCGTCAAGCGGTATTGCCGACGAATCGCATCTCGATCCGCCGAATATGCCCCGAATCGGCTCTCGGGTGCGCCTGCTTCTTGGATTTTATATGGCCGATCACTCCGATCGTCACGGTATATCCGCACTTTTTACGGTTTTGAGCCGATGCCTGCCTCGCCATTGTCTTGCCCCATTGTGCAGTGCACAATGATCGGGTCTGGAGAGGGACGCCGGGGAGTCATGCATGGTCCATCGCCGCAAGGCGACTAATGGAGGGATCACATGTCTCACCGGAACAATGGACATATAAGAAAGCTCTGGGTCGCGGACCAGGAAGCTTTCCGTCAGCATCTGACCCGGTTGAACCGGGAATCGCGTCGCATGCGCTTCGCGATGGATGTTTCGGACAGCTTCATCGAGAACTACGTCTCGACCTGCTTTTCGCTCGATAGCGTGATTCACGGCTATTTCGAGGACGATTGCCTGCGCGGCGTCAGTGAACTGCGCAGCGTTGGCGATTTCAGCCGCGGCGATGCCGAGGCTGCGTTCTCGATCGAACCCGACTGGCGGGGACGAAGCATCGGCACCGAGCTGATGCGTCATACCCTGCGCAGTGCGCGCAATCGGCGTGTCCGGCGCCTGTACATGAACTGCCTCGCCACCAACAAGGTGATGCAGCGTCTGGCCAGGCGGTTCAAGGCCGAACTCGAATTCGATGCGGGCGACGTCGTCGCCCGTGTCGTGCCTGACCGGGCAACCCCGTTGACCCTGTTCAAGGAAGCATGGGCGGATGGCTTCGGCCTCGCTGCTGCCTTGATGCAGCTTCAGCGGATGTGGCTGCGCGCGGCCTGATCCCGCGTTGCTGCTGTCATGATCGGCCCATTCGTGCCGATGTCCGGTTCGCCGACCGACCCGCGCCCGCGACAGCGCCGATTGCAATGCCGAATACGGCGGCACTCGGTTACTTCGCGGCTCACGGCGGCCGGCAATTCGAGCGACCGACGGTATGGCCGGCCGCATGCGCCTGATCCGCATGCGGCCGGCTTTTCTTTTGCGGGCCGACCACGCCGTTCCGGGTGTTTTAACCCGAAGCTGCTAGCCTCTCTCGCGGTGGACAGGGGACATGACCATGAGCGCCGGCGTTTGCGTAAGAGTACTCGGAACCGCCGAGTATGAGGGATTTCTCGCCCATATGATGCGTCTCGACTCGGAGACCCGCGCCTTGCGGTTTGCCGCCGGGGTCGACGACCATTTCGTCATGTCCCACTGCCTCGGGCGCATCTTGCGCTCCGGCTTCATCGTCGGTGCCTTTGCTGACGGCGGCCTGGTCGGTGCCTGCGAGGTCGATGCCGACGACGACAAGGCCGTCGCCGAACTCGCCTTCTCCGTCGAAAAGCCGTTCCGGGGCACCGGCATCGGCAAGACGCTGATGCGGACCGCCGTCGAGGCTGCCCATGCCGCCGGGATCGGCGCCCTTCGCATCGACGCCGCCGGCAGCCCCGCCATGATTCGCATCGCCGCATTGGCCGGCTTCATCGCCAGCCGCGACGGCGGCCTGACCTGCCAGCTGCGCCAGCCGACCGTCGCCGACGCCGGCTCGGCCGCCGGCTCGCCGTGGTTCCGCCGACTGCTGCGCCTGCGCGCCGCCTGACGCCCCGATCGGCCCGGCGGGCTATCGCCCAGACCCGGTTCGCCCGGTCGCCGACGCGATGGTCGGCGCGTGACGGGAACCGATCGACGCTCCACCGGCTGCGCGGCAACTCAATCTCATTGGCGCGGCCGCCCACGCCCTATCATCGATCTTCAGTCCGACGCTCATTCGCGACCCGGGACGACGTCACCACAACGTGGATTTCCGATCAGCCTGGCGAACGTCCGCCCTCCCCGCTTCGATGCCCGCCGCTTCGGAACTCTCGACCCCGGCAAGCCGGTCCGCTGACCACCTCGCCCGCCGAATCGGACAACCCCTGCGGCTGCCACCCGCTCTAACAAAAACGGCCCGGTTTCCCGGGCCGCTTTGAATTCCGCCAATCGTGCGCGGTCAGACCTGACGCGCCACCATCATCTTCTTGATCTCGGCGATCGCCTTCGCCGGATTGAGCCCCTTCGGGCAGACATTGGCGCAGTTCATGATCGTGTGGCAGCGATACAGCCGGAACGGATCCTCGAGATTGTCGAGGCGCTCGCCGGTGGCTTCATCGCGCGAATCGATCAGCCAGCGATAGGCCTGCAGCAACACCGCCGGCCCGAGATAGCGATCGCCATTCCACCAGTAGCTCGGGCACGAGGTCGAGCAGCAGGCGCACAGAATGCACTCGTAGAGGCCGTCGAGCTTCTCGCGATCCTCGCGCGACTGCTTCCATTCCTTCTGCGGCGCCGCCGTCGTCGTCTGCAGCCACGGCTCGATCGACCGGTGCTGCGCGTAGAACTGGGTCAGGTCAGGCACCAGATCCTTGATCACTGGCATGTGCGGCAGCGGGTAGATCGCGATCGGCCCCTTCACCTCGTCGGCACCCTTGGTGCAGGCGAGCGTGTTGGCGCCGTCGATGTTCATCGCGCACGAGCCGCAAATGCCTTCGCGGCAGGAGCGGCGGAACGTCAGCGTCGGATCGATCTTGTTCTTGATGTAGAGAAGACCGTCCAGGATCATCGGTCCACAATCGTCCATGTCGACGAAATAGGTGTCGACCCGCGGATTGCGCCCGTCATCCGGATTCCAGCGATAGACCCGATATTCGCGCAGGTTCGTGGCACCGGCCGGCTTCGGCCACACCTTGCCCTCGGTGAGCTGCGAATTCTTGGGGAGCGTGAGCTGAACCATCGATCCACCCTTAATCGTCCGACTGCCGCTATCCCGGTTGCGCCTTGCGCCAATCGCCGAAATGCAGACCCTTCATGAATTCAGTTCGAAAACCGCGATCTCAGTACACGCGCGCCTTCGGCTCGATGTACTCGATGTCCTTCGACAGCGTGTACTTGTGCACCGGACGATAATCGATCGTCGTCGCGCACTTCGAATCGTCGGCCCAGGTGAGCGTGTGCTTCATCCAGTTCTCGTCGTCGCGGCTGGCGAAGTCCTCGCGGGCATGGGCGCCGCGCGATTCCTTGCGGTTCTCGGCCGAGTCCATGGTCACGACGGCCTGAGCGATCAGGTTGTCGTATTCCAGCGTCTCGATCAGATCCGAGTTCCACACCAGCGACCGGTCCTGGATGCCGATGTCGGCCGAGCCGGTCCAGATGTCGTGGATGAGCTTCTTGCCCTCTTCCAGAACCTCGCCAGTGCGGAACACGGCGCAATTGTTCTGCATGACGCGCTGCATCTTGAGCCGCAGTTCCGCCGTCGGGGTCGCACCCTTGGCGTTGCGGAACTTGTCGAGTCGCGACAGCGCCAGATCGGCGGAGTCCTTCGGCAGGTCGGGCTGGCGCTCGGCGGCATTGACCGTATCGCCGCAGCGCAGGCCGGCGGCGCGGCCAAACACCACCAGGTCGATCAGCGAGTTCGAGCCCAGACGGTTGGCGCCGTGCACCGACACGCAGGCCGCTTCGCCGATCGCCATCAGGCCGGGGACGACCACGTCCGGATCGCCGTTCTTCTGGGTCAGCACTTCGCCGTGGAAGTTGGTCGGGATGCCGCCCATGTTGTAGTGGACGGTCGGAATCACCGGGATCGGCTCCTTGGTGATGTCGACGCCGGCGAAGATCTTCGCCGATTCGGTGATGCCCGGCAGACGCTCCGCCAGCACCGCCGGATCGAGATGCGACAGGTGCAGATGGATGTGATCCTTGCCCTTGCCGACACCGCGATTGGCGCGGATTTCCATGGTCATCGAGCGCGAGACCATGTCGCGCGGCGCCAGGTCCTTCACCGACGGAGCGTAACGCTCCATGAAGCGCTCGCCTTCCGAGTTGGTCAGGTAACCACCTTCGCCGCGGGCGCCCTCGGTGATCAGGCAGCCGGCGCCGTAGATGCCGGTCGGATGGAACTGCACGAATTCCATGTCCTGCAGCGGCAGGCCGGCGCGCAGCACCATGGCATTGCCGTCGCCGGTGCAGGTATGCGCCGACGTCGCCGAGAAATACGCCCGGCCATAGCCGCCGGTCGCCAGGATCGCCTGCTTCGAGCGGAAGCGGTGAAGCGTGCCGTCATCCATGTTCAACGCGATCACGCCCCGGCATGCGCCGGACTCGTCCATGATCAGGTCGATGGCGAAATACTCGATGAAGAACTCGGCCGAGTGCCGCAGCGACTGGCCATACAGCGTGTGCAGGATCGCATGGCCGGTCCGGTCGGCCGCCGCGCAGGTGCGCTGGGCGATGCCCTTGCCGTAGTTCGTCGTCATGCCGCCGAACGGACGTTGGTAGATCTTGCCTTCCTCGGTGCGCGAGAACGGCACGCCCCAGTGCTCCAGCTCATAGACCGCGTCCGGCGCGTTGCGGCACAGATACTCGATCGCGTCCTGGTCGCCGAGCCAGTCGGAGCCCTTGACGGTGTCGTACATGTGGAAGCGCCAGTCGTCCTCGCCCATGTTGCCGAGCGCCGCCGAGATGCCGCCCTGCGCCGCTACCGTGTGCGAGCGGGTCGGGAACACCTTGGTGATGCAGGCGGTCTTCAGCCCCGCCTCGGCGCAGCCGACGACCGCGCGCAGACCCGCGCCGCCGGCGCCGACCACCACCACGTCGAACGAGTGGTCGGTGATGGGATAGGCCTTGCCATTGACCGCCGGCGCCGCAACGCCATTGCCCGATTGAGCCATGGATGATGTCCTTGTGGCAGCTTCGCGGGTGGAGGGCTCTCCCCTCGCCACCCGCCGGAATGAGAAATCTCGTCGCCCTCGAAGGTCAGGCGCCGAACGACAACTTGGCAACAGCCCACACGCAGGCGATGCCGATAAGGACGGTGGCGAAGGTGTTGAGGTAGAGCGCACCGATCTTCATCGCCTCATTGGGGATGTAGTCCTCGATGATCACCTGCATCCCGAGCCGCATGTGCACCAGCCCCGAAACCACCGCGGCCAGCACGCCGATCGCCACGAATGGCGACCCGAGCAGCGCCTTGGCCTGCGCATAGTCGGCGCCGATCGTGGCGATGACCACGACGACGAGGAAGAACATCAGCGGCACGTTGGCCAGCGCCGTGATGCGCTGCTGCCAGAAATGCTCGGTGCCGGACTTGGCCGACCCCAGCCCGCGAACCTTGCCAAGCGGCGTACGCATGCTCATTTCATGTCCCCCGCTCAGTTCGCGGCATAGGCGACGATCCAGGTCAGGATCGTCAGCGCCAGGGAGCCGCCAAGGGTGATCTTGGCCAGCAGGAAACGTTCGGCCTCGCCGAAACCGCGCCCCAGATCCCAGATGAAGTGGCGAACGCCGCCGATCATGTGGTGGAACAGCGCCCAGGTGAACCCGAACAGCACCAGCCGCCCGAGGAACGAGCCGAACACCGCCTTGGCCGTGGCGAATGCGCCCGGACCGATCGCCGCCGACACCAGCCACCAGGCCAGCAGCAGCGTACCGAAGTACAGCCCGGCGCCGGTGACGCGATGGATGATGGACATCACCATCGTCCAGGTCAGTTTGTAGATCTGCAGGTGCGGCGAGAGCGGCCGCGAGCTTTTCGTCGTCGATGTCGACATCGGTCGTCGCTTTCCCTGGCAGGGGCTTCCCCTGGCAGGGGCCCTGATCCGGCCAATCCTTGTTCAGGACCGACCTTCCGATGACAATTTCGAGGGGTTCTAACCCCGAAAGGACGCCTCGTCAAAGCATCCATTCGTTTGATAGCCCTCTACGGAACTCCGGTTGCGGCGGTTTTTGGCAACAGGTTACATCTGATGAAACTTGTCGCCTTCCGTCGCACTGTTCTCAACGCGGCATCGCCACCCAGTAGTCGAGATCGAGGATCACGGCCGGATCGTACTCGGTCTTGCCCTGATCGTTGACGATCTCCAGCGGCAGCTTGGCGCAGGGCTTGTCCTTGGTCGCGATCGTCCGGATGCGCAGCACGCCGACATCGTCGCGCCCCGGCAGCGGCTGCTTGTCCAGCACCTGCGACCACGCGAACACCGTCAGACCGGCAAACAACGGCGCCACGTGGCGGCCGCCATTGATCGCCGCGATATGGAAGGCATTGCCAAGACCGTTGAAGGACAGCGACCGTGCCAGCGAAATCACGTGTCCGCCATAGATCAGCCGACGGCCGAACCGGCCCTGACCCTCGGTATACTGATTGAAATGCACCTTGGCGGTATTCTGATACAGCCGGGTCGCCATCATATGCTCGGCTTCCTCGACCGTGAACCCGTCCACATGGTCGATGGTCTCGCCGATTTCATAATCGCCCCAGCGATGCGCCGAGCCGGCCAGCGCCAGATCATACCCCCTGGTATTCAGCATCGGCACCGCATTGCCGATCACATCCGGCGTCAGCGCCGCCGGCAGCGTCGGCACTTTCTGGCCGACCACTTCCGCCTCGACGTCGCGCTTGCGCACCATCACCCAGCGCGCATATTCCAGCACGTCCTCGCCGCGCTGGTTGGTCCCGGTCGAGCGCACATAGACGACGCCGGTCTGGCGATTGGAATTTTCCTTCAGGCCGATCACTTCCGAGGTCGCCGACAACGTATCGCCCGGATAGACCGGCGCCAGGAACCGGCAGCCGGCATAGCCGAGATTGGCGACGGCATTGAGCGAGATGTCCGGGACCGTCTTGCCGAAGACCACATGGAACGTCAGCAGATCGTCGACCGGCGCCTGCGGATAGTGGATCGCCTGCGCGAACGCATCCGACGACTGCACCGCGAAGCGCGACCCGTAAAGCGCGGTGTAGAGCGCCTGATCGCCCGCCGTCACCGTCCGCGGCGTCGCATGCCGGATCACCTGCCCGATCCGAAAGTCCTCGAAGAAATTGCCCGAATTGGTCTTGGTCATGCGGCGGTCCCTGAATGACGTCGCGACGCCAGACGGCGGAGCCAAGCCCTCATCCGCCCGCAAGTCGCGCAAAAGATCAAAAATCCCGCCCTTGGAAGACCTTGGCGCGCAGGTATTGTCAAGTACCCAAAGGGCGGCACGATATCGCAATGTCGCGCCGAGGATAGGATCAACCGGCCGTTTCGCGCAAGCGGACGATTTCGACGCCGGCCATGGCCCGCTCCACCGCGCGCGGCTTCTCCACCCTGACCTTGACCGCCGCGACCCGCTCGTCCCGCAGCACCCGCGCGGCCAGCCGCTCGGCGAAGGTCTCGATCAGTTCGATATGGGCCCCGCCCGCCAGTTCCCGCGCCGCCGCCGCCACGCTGTCATAGTCGATGGTCTGCGCCAGCACGTCGTCATGAAAATCCGCCGCCTCGACCCACAGCTCAACATCGATCGACAACGGCTGCGTCTGGCCCTTTTCGTGGGCGTAGTAGCCGATATTGGCGTCGACCTGCAGCGCCCGCAGGAAAACCCGGTTGACCGGCCCGCGCGGCACCTCGGCACGGCCGTCGAACCCGATCCCGGCAGTTTCGGCCTTCATCGTCATGGTCATCAAGCCCTGGGCCTTGCCCACGTTCGTCGGTTTCGGCCGGCATGGCTGCCTGCCGCGCCCCCCGTCATCACTCACGGATCGAGCGCGTCCAGCGCCTCGCGCACCCGCGCCAGGTCCGCCGCAGCCGCCTGGATCCGGCCGCTGATCACGCCGTGCAGCCGGCGCGCGATATCGGGATATTCCGACAGCACCCGCTTGAACGCCGCCCGCCGGATCAGCATCACCCGGGTCCCCTGGTTGGCCACCGCGCCCGTCGGTCGCTGCGTCTCGACGATCAGCGCCATTTCACCGATCAGCGATCCCGGCCCCAGCGCCGCCACTACGCGCGGCCCCAGGCTGTCGCGCTCCTCGGTCAGGTCGACCCGGCCGCTGGCGACCACATAGCCGCCATCCGCCCGATCGCCGGCGCGAAACAGCGCCTCGCCATCCTTCAGCGTCTTTTCTTCCGCCGAGAACGCCAGCAGGCGCAGTTCCTCGCTGCCAAACCCGGCAAAAAGCGGAACCGCCCGCAGCGTTTCGATGTCGTTGTCGAGCTTGGCCATTACGGAACCAGCTTGTACCCCCCGGCCTCGGTCACCAGCAGTTCGGCATGCGAGGGATCCTTCTCGATCTTCTGCCGCAGCCGGTAGATATGCGTTTCCAGCGTGTGCGTGGTCACGCCCGAATTGTAGCCCCACACTTCATGCAGCAGCACATCGCGCGAAACCGGCCGATCGCCGGTGCGGTAGAGATACTTCAGGATCGCGGTTTCCTTCTCGGTCAGCCGCACCTTCGAGCCGCGCTCGTCGACCATCAGCTTCGCCGACGGCCGGAACGTGAACCTGCCGATCGTGAACGTCGCGTCCTCGGTCTGCTCGTGCTGGCGCAGATGCGCCCGGATCCGTGCCAGCAGCACCGCGAACTTGAACGGCTTGGTGACATAGTCATTGGCGCCGGCTTCCAGCCCCAGGATCGTGTCGGAGTCCGTGTCCTGCCCGGTCAGCATGATGATCGGCGCCTTGAAGCCGTTCTTGCGCAGGATCTTCACCGCCTCGCGACCGTCCATGTCCGGCAGGCCGACATCCATCAGCAGGATGTCCACGTGCTCGTTGCGCGCCAGCTGCACGCCCTTGGCCGCGGTATCGCCCTCGATCGTCTCGAACTCCTCATAGAGCGAGAACTGCTCGACCAGGCCGCCACGCAGGTCATTGTCGTCATCGACCAGAAGGATCTTGCGCTGCGCCATGCCCCACCTTGAAAAACCCGGCCGACCGGCCGCGAAACCCGTCCCGGGATACGACAAAAGGGCGCTGAATCAGCACCCTCCGCCTCGCTCCCCGGAACAAGACCATTGTTCGCGCCTCGAAGCAAGCGAGTGACATCCGACGCCACGCAGGTTTGATATCCGGCCTGTGCCCGATCACTCAAACAGGCGAGCCTTCGGCGTCGACGCTTGCCATATACACAAAATTGTGTGATAATTAAACCATCGAGCGTTTTTTGTGCTGAATTTCGCCAAGTGGTGGTCAGCCTGACACAATACCGAATCGAAAGTGGATCAATGGACATTCGGACAGCGATGCGATGTGAGGAGTAACATGTGATCTAAGGAGTTCACATGACGCGTGATCAGTTCATGGCGAAGTTGCGCAAGTACGCTCGCAAACGGCGGATTCGGTTAAATATTGACGAAGTAAAGGGCAAGGGCAGTCACTACGGTGTTGAATTGGAGATCGGCGATCGTCTGCTTCGTTCGACAATCCAGCACGGTGAATTGTCGCCATTTCACGTCAACCGGATCTGCAAGCAACTCGAGATCGACCCCGTCGATCTCGGGTCTTGAACAAGGCCTCCGCCTCGGATTGCGGCTCTCGCCGCTCCGGGGCTGTTGCATTGCCAAGTCGTCGGTTGGTGAATGCCGGTGGGCCGGGATAGTGGCGAAAGGCACGTTTCGAGATGTTTGCATATCCCGTCCGCATTTCCGCGGAGGCAGAGGACTTCGGCCGGTTCCATGCCTATTTCCGGGACTTCCCGGAAGCCATCGCCTCCGGCGCCAATTTCGAGGAAGCCCTTGCCGAGGCGGAGGGGGCATTGGCTGCGGTTGCGCGCATGCGGCTGAAACGACGGAGCCTCCTGCCGACGCCATCACCGCTGCTGCAAGGTGAACAACTCGTCTATCTCCCGGCCACCCTTGCCGCCAAGGCAGTGGTCATCGGCTCGCTCGTCGCATCACGGCTTAGCATTGCCGGTTTCGCCGAGCGAATGGACGTGCACGAGACCGAGGCTCGGCGTATCGTGGATCCGGATCATGCGACAAAGCTCGACCGTCTGGAAGCGGCCGCTCGGGCGCTTGGCAGCCGGATGATCATTGAGGCCATTTGAACAACCTTTGTTGCTCACTTCGGGTTTTTGCCGGCGGGCTCGTGCCGCCGCCCTGACCGCGACCTGGCATCATGCCTCGTACGACCACAATGCCGAGTGAACCTTGATGCCCGCACCCCGCCCCACCCGCATCCGCGTCGTTCGCCGCCCCGGCGAGGCGACGCGCGGGTTGTTGTTTGTCGGTGGGCAGGCGTTTCCCTGCGCCCTCGGCCGCGCCGGCATCACCCGCTTCAAGCGCGAGGGAGATGGCGCCACGCCCGCAGCCCGCATGACGCTACTTGCCGGCCAATGGCGCGCCGATCGCATCGCCCGCCCCGCCGCCGCCCTGCCGCTCGCCCGCATCCACCCGACCGACGGCTGGAGCGACGACTGCGCCGACGGGCGCTACAATCGCCCGGTGCGCCTGCCGTTCGCCGGTTCGCACGAGATCATGCGCCGCGACGACCATCTTTACGACATCGTCGTCGTGCTCGACTGGAACGTCAGCCGCCGCGCCCTGCATCGCGGCAGCGCCATCTTCTTTCATCTCGCCCATGCCGACTGGCGCCCCACCGCCGGCTGCGTCGCCGTCGCCGCCGCCGACATGCGCCGCATCCTCGCCCGCCTCGGCCGCCGCGCCGTCATGACCGTGGAGTGACCCCGTGCCCAACCGCCGCGACGAAGCCGAAGCCGAGCGCGCCCGCGAGGCCGCCGCCCTACTCGACCGCGTCAATCGCGACGCCGAAACCGTCGGCGCCTCGTCGCTGGTGCGCGTCGCCGAGGCGACCCGCGATCACTTCGCCGCCCGCGACGCCAGCGACAGCGACCCGATCGAACTCTGGGGACGCCGCATCGGCCGCGCTCTCGCCCTCATTCTCGTCGCCGTCCTTCTTTTCCAACTCGTCGCCACCTATCTCCTGCCCTGAACCGCCGCCGCCGATCGCGTCGGACATTGGCCCCGGGAGCCCCGCCATGCTGTTTCGCCGCCCTGCCGCCACGCCGCCGCCCGCGCCAGCCGTCGCCGAACCCTGGCGCGATCGGCTCGCCCCCGGCCTCGACGTGTTCGAGCGACTGGCCCGCGCCGCCTTCGACGCCCTGCCGGCCACCTTCCGCGATCTCTGCGGCGAGATCGTCATCGAGGTCGCCGAATTCCCCACCG
>JAEULV010000034.1 GCA_016793065.1 Hyphomicrobiaceae bacterium | reverse complement strand
GCCTATCGCGCCGCGCTGGAGGAATGGACCCGCGAGCGCGTGCCGCTCAACTGGGCCAGGACGCAGAACAATCTCGGCAACGCGCTCTTGACGCTCGGGGAGCGCGAGCGCGGGACCGCGCGGCTGGAGGAGGCTGTCGGTGCATATCGCGCGGCGCTGGAGGAACGGACCCGCGAACGTGTGCCGCTCGACTGGGCGATGACGCAGAACAACCTCGGCAACGCGCTCTCGACGCTCGGGGAGCGCGAGAGCGGGACGGCGCCGCTGGAGGAGGCCGTCGATGCCTATCGCGCCGCGCTGGAGGAACTGACCCGCGAGCGCGTGCCGCTCCACTGGGCGACGACGCAGAACAATCTCGGCAACGCGCTCCTGACGCTCGGCGAGGGCGAGAGCGCGACCACTCGGCTGGAGGAGGCCGTCGTCGCCTATCGCGCCGCGCTGGAGGAACGGACCCGCGAGCGCGTGCCGCTCGACTGGGCGACGACGCAGAACAATCTCGGCAACGTGCTCTCGACACTCGGCGGGCGCGAGAGCGGGACCGCGCGGCTGAAGGAGGCTGTCGTCGCCTATCGCGCCGCGCTGGAGGAATCGACCCGCGACCGCGCGCCGCTCGACTGGGCGATGACGCTTGGAAACGAGGGCGACACTCTACGGATCATCGCCGAGCGAACCTCGGATCTCGCACTCGCCGAACGCGCACTGGCCCAAATCGAGACGGCGCGGCAGGAATTCGAGGCGGCGGGCCATGAGCCTTACGCGGCCTATTGCGCCAACCAAGCCGACCTCGCCCGCGACCTCATCGACCGCCTCAAGGCCCGCCCTTAGCCCCCTCGCCTGCCCCCCCTCAAAAATCCACCACCTCGGTCGACGGGGTCTTCACTTTCGGGGCGGTGAGGGTTGGGGCGGCGGCGACCTTGCCTTCGTCGCGGAAGCGGTTGACGATGGGGTAGCGGCGGTCGCGGCCGAAGTTGCGGCGGGTGATCTTGACGCCGGGGGCGGCCTGGCGGCGCTTGTATTCGGCGAGGTAGAGCAGGCGCTCGACCTTGCGGACGGTGTCGATGTCGTGGCCGGCGGCGACGATGTCGGCGACGGTGCGCTCGTCCTCGACCAGCGCCTCGAGGATGGCGTCGAGCACGTCATAGGGCGGCAGCGAGTCCTGGTCCTTCTGGTTCTCGCGCAATTCCGCCGTCGGCGGCTTGTCGATGATGTTGACCGGGATCACCTCGCCGGCGGGGCCCTTGAGGCCGGCGACATTGCCGCCGTTGCGCCAGCGGGCGAGCGCGAAGACGCGGGTCTTGTAGAGGTCCTTGATCGGGTTGAAGCCGCCGTTCATGTCGCCATAGAGCGTGGCGTAGCCAACCGACATTTCCGACTTGTTGCCGGTCGTCACCACCATCGGGCCGAACTTGTTGGAGATCGACATCAGGATGGTGCCGCGGGCGCGCGATTGCAGGTTTTCCTCGGTGATGTCGCGCGGCCGGCCGGCGAACATCGGCGCCAGCGCCGCCTCGAAGCCCTCGACCGGGCCGGCGATGGGGATGGTGTCATAGCGCACGCCGAGGCGGCGGGAGCATTCCTCGGCGTCGGTGAGCGACTCGGCCGAGGTGTAGCGATAGGGCAGCATGACGCAGTGGACGCGCTCCGGCCCCAGCGCATCGGCGGCGATGGCGGCGCAGACGGCGCTGTCGATGCCGCCGGACATGCCGAGCACGACGCCGGGGAAGCGGTTCTTGTCGACATAGTCGCGCAGGCCCAGCACGCAGGCGCGCCAGTCGGCCTCCTCGCCGTCGGGCAGCGCGGCGATGGCGCCATCGACGCAGGCCCAGCCGTCGCCGCTGTTCTCATAGGTGACGATCGACACGGCGGCCTCGAACTGCGGCAGCTGGAAATCCAGCGTGCGGTCGCGGCTGAGACCGAAGGAGGCGCCGTCGAAGATCAGCTCGTCCTGGCCGCCGAGCTGGTTGAGGTAGATCAGCGGCAGGCCGGTCTCGACGACGCGGGCGACGGCAATCTGCAGCCGTTCGTCCGACTTGTCGCGCCACCAAGGCGAGCCGTTGGGGACGATAAGGATCTCGGCGCCGGTCTCGGCAAGGCAGTCGGTCACCTCGTCGGTCCAGATGTCCTCGCAGATCGGCACGCCGATGCGGATGTCGCGGAAGACGATCGGCCCCGGCAGCGGGCCGGGGGTGAACACGCGCTTTTCGTCGAAGACGCCGTAATTGGGCAGGTCGACCTTGTAGCGCAGCGCCCGGATGCGGCCGCCGTCGACCAGCGCCACGGCATTGTAGAGCGCCTCGCCATCGCGCCACGGCAGGCCGATGAGCAGCGCCGGGCCGCCATCGGCGGTGTCGCGGGCGAGATCCTCCAGCGCGGCGCGGCAGGCGGCCTGGAATGCCGGCTTCAGCACCAGATCCTCGGGCGGATAGCCGGCGATGAACAGCTCGGAGAAGACGACGAGATCCGCCCCCTGCCCCGCCGCCGTGGCGCGGGCCTGCCGCGCCAGCGCGACATTGCCGGCAATGTCGCCAAGGGTGGGGTTGAGTTGGGCGATGGCAAGGGTGAGGCGCTGGGTCATGCACAAGGGGTAGCGCCATCCGTGCCCGGCATCAACCCGGGTTGACCGCCGGCGCCGGGATGGCTGCCCGGACGGCACGACGGGGGCCGATCGCAGGGTGATTCGTCAGTCACGTCGCGGCACCATGTCAATTCTTCAATTGGACAGGACGCCAAAAGGGCCACGATCTCTGTCTTTGTATCCATCCCGCCACGTGATGCATTTAACCGTTATCTGGTATTTCCGGAATATTAGCAAAATCCCGTTCGTCACCCCTTGCGCTCGCCGATACTTTTGCGACACTGCAACTCACGAGATGGGCAACGCATCTATACGCTACGTGAGGGCGGGTCACGAGCACTTGGGTGGTCCTTTCGGAACCAAATATCTTGTCGTGTTGCGTGCGGCTCGTTCAGGGCCTGTGATTTTGCGTTCCTTTTCACCTCACATACTTCGGCAGGATCACGCAATCATGAATCAGAGCCATGATGCCTCGATCGGACAGCGCTTGTCGTTTCTCGGTATCGACGACGAGGTTCGCGCAACCCTGCGGTCGATCTGGCCGCAAATCCAGAAGGCGCTTCCGACCATTCTGGACGCGTTCTATCAGCGCGCCGGGACGTACGGCGAATTGCGCGACCGCATCCGCTCGCAGGAAAGCCGGCTGAAATCGGCGCAGTCGTCGCATTGGCAGCAGCTGTTTTCGGGGCAGTTCGACTACCAGTATTATGAGAGCGTCAAGCGGATCGGGCTGGCGCACGTCAAGATCGGGCTGGAACCGCGCTGGTATATCGGCGGCTATGCCTTCATCCAGGATCAATTGCTTGACCTGATCGGCCGCATGCATCGCTTCAACGGGCCGAAGGCGGCGCGCGTCGGGCGCCATGTGATGAAGGCAATCATGCTCGACATGGAACTCGCCATCTCGGTCTATAACGAAAAGCTGATGGGCGACCTCAACGCCAAGAACGAATGCGTTTCGGCGGCGGTGCGCGAATTCGACGACGTGATGCGCGCGGCGCTGAACGAGGTCGGCGTGGCGGCGAAGACGCTCGACCAGACCGCCGACGTGTTGTAGCACGTGGCGGCGGATGCCTCCAAGCGCACGGCGGTGATGTCCTCGGCGGCGGACGGCACCGCCCGCACGGTGCAGACCTCGGCGGCGGCGACGGAGGAACTGGCCTCCTCGATCACCGAGATCGGCCGGCAGGCGGCCCGCTCGCTGGAGATCGCCCGCAAGGCGGTGGTCGATGCCGAGCGGACGAACCGGTCGGTGCGCGGGTTGGCGGAGGCCGCCGACCGGATCGGCTCGGTCAGCGGCATCATTTCCGACATTGCCTCGCAGACCAACCTGCTGGCACTCAACGCCACGATCGAGGCGGCGCGCGCCGGAACGCTGGGCAAAGGCTTTGCCGTGGTGGCGTCGGAAGTGAAGACGCTTGCGAGCCAGACCTCGAAGGCGACCGAGGATATCACCCGCCAGATCGGCGCGATCCAGTCGGCCACCCTCGCCTCGGTCACCGATATTGAGGCGATCGCGGCGACGATCGGCGAGGTGGCGACGATTGCCACCGCCATCGCCTCGGCGGTGGAGGAACAGGGCGCGGCGACGCGGGAGATCGCGGTCAATGCCCAGGGCGCGGCACGCAACACCTCCGACATGAGCTCGGCGCTCGACGGTGTGCAGCAGGCAAGCCTGCAGACCGGCAAGGCGGCCGGCGAGGTGCAGAAGCTGTCGGAGCAATTGGGCAAGCAGACGGTCGA
Source organism: Hyphomicrobiaceae bacterium (assembly GCA_016793065.1). GTDB lineage: Bacteria > Pseudomonadota > Alphaproteobacteria > Rhizobiales > Ancalomicrobiaceae > JAEULV01. The sequence goes on along the minus strand of JAEULV010000034.1, from coordinate 82,255 downwards.
TCTGGAAACCAGGGTGCGGCAGTTCTTTGCCCGCGTGCTGGCGGCCTGACGAATACCCATCCCTCCCGGGAGATGCGGCGGACTGGAGCTCATCGAGGCCGATGAGCTCCTTTTTCTGGTCCGTCGCGGCCCGGTCGCCGGTCCTGTCAGATGCCCGTTGGCATCAGGCGGCGAAGCGGTAGGCGTCGAGCGACAGGGCGCCGTGCTCGAAGGCGGCGTGGATGCGCGTGCCCTTGCCGCCGCCGGCGCCGAGGGCGACGAAGAACGGCAGGAAGTGCTCGTCGGTCGGGTGATTGCGCGTGCCGAACGGCGCGGCCTGCTCGTAATCCTCCAGCGCGGCGACGTCGCCGGCCTCAAGCCGCTCGACCACCCAGTCGGCGAAGGCCCTGGCCCACGGCACCACCTCGGCATCACGCGGCGCCAGTCCGCGCGGGCCGAAGACGGCGCGCAGATTGTGGGTGAGCGAGCCGGAGGCGAGGATCAGCACATCCTCGGCGGCAAACGGCGCCAGCGCCGCGCCGATCGCGGTGTGGAACGCCGGCGTCGCGCCGGGAACCACCGACACCTGCACCACCGGAATGTCGGCCTCGGGATAGGCGAGCTTCAGCGGCACCCAGGTGCCGTGATCATAGCCGCGCTTCGGCGCCACGGCGACCGGCAGGCCGCCGGCGGCGATGGCCATGGCGACCCGCTCGGCGAGTTTCGGCTCGCCCGGCGCGGGATACTGCATGGAATAGAGTTCGCGCTCGAAGCCGCCGAAATCGTAGATCATCGCCGGCGCCGGATCGCTGACGACGACGGGGCGGTCGGCATCGAAATGGGCGCTGACGGCGATGATCGCCTTCGGCTTCGGCTGCGAGGCACCAAGCTCGGTGAGGAAGGTGCGGGTCGGGCTGGCGTGCAGGATCAGGTTCGGCGCGCCGTGGGAGACGAAAACGGGTGCGATGGTCATGGGAAGCATCCAATCTCGGGGCTGACGGGCAACGATGGTTCGTCGGTCAGCGGCGCCATGGGGCGCCAGTTGAACCCGAAGATAGGTCGCCGGGGTGGGCCTGACGAGTGGCGGCCCGGGCAACGGATTGTGCAGCCGGGGTGAACACTGCCGCCGGCATGGCGGGCGTTGACGGGCGTCGGGCGGAATGCAGGGCCGGCACACAACGAAAAAGGCGCGCCGTCGGGCGCGCCTTGTGATTTCAGTTGTCTCGCTCGCCTGTCCTCGGGCTCACTCGGCCGCTTCGAGCAGCGGGCTCGGACGGTTGGCGCGGTCGACCTTCAGTTCCTCGGCGACGAGGAAAGCCAGTTCCAGCGCCTGCTTGGCGTTGAGGCGCGGGTCGCAGGCGGTGTCATAGGCGGTCGCGAGGTCGTCCTCGACCAGGTTGACGGCGCCGCCGAGGCACTCGGTGACGTCCTTGCCGGTCATCTCCAGGTGGATGCCGCCGGCCCAGGTGCCGAGATCGCGGTGAACCGCGAAGAACGACTTCACCTCCGACAGGATGCGGTCGAAGGGCCGCGTCTTGTAGGAGCCGGCCGAGATGGTGTTGCCGTGCATCGGGTCGCACGACCAGACGACGTTCTTGCCTTCGTCGCGCACCGCCTTGATCAGATCCGGCAGGTGCTTCTCGACCTTGTCGTGGCCGAAGCGGTTGATCAGGGTCAGGCGGCCGGCGATGTTGTCCGGGTTCAGGATGTCGATCAGCTCGATCAGCCCCTTCGGCGTCAGCGACGGGCCGCACTTGAGGCCGATCGGGTTGGCGATGCCGCGGAAATACTCGACATGGGCATGGTCGGGCTGACGGGTGCGGTCGCCGATCCAGATGAAGTGGGCCGAGGTGTCGTACCAGCCGCCGCGCACCGAATCCTGCCGGGTCAGCGCCTCTTCATAGGGCAGCAGCAGCGCCTCGTGCGAGGTGTAGAACGACACGCTTTCGAGTTCGCGGGCGGTCTCGGAGGTGACACCGCAGGCGCGCATGAACTCGACCGCTTCCGTGATGCGGTTGGCGACTTCCTCGAAGCGGGCGCCGACCGGCGAGTTGGCCAGCGCGTCGATCATCCAGGTGTGGACGCGGTCGAGCTTGGCATAGCCGCCGGTGGCGAAGCCGCGCACCAGGTTCAGCGTCGCCGCCGACTGGCGATAGACCTTGCGCATGCGCTCCGGATCGGGGATGCGGCTCTCGGGGGTGAAGTCGAAATCATTGATGATGTCGCCACGGTACGACGGCAGCACCACATCACCGCGCTTCTCGACGTCGCTCGAGCGCGGCTTGGCGAACTGGCCGGCGATGCGGCCGACCTTGACCACCGGCAGACCGGCCGAATAGGTCAGCACCACCGCCATCGACAGGAACACCTTGAAGAAGTCACGGATGTTGTTGGCGCTGTGTTCCTTGAAGGACTCGGCGCAATCGCCGCCCTGCAACAGGAAAGCCTTGCCGGCGGCAACCTGCGCCAGCGAGCCGCGCAGACGGCGGACTTCGTCGGCGATCACCAGCGGCGGCCATTCGGCGAGATCGGCCTCGACTTCGGCGAGGCGCGCCGCATCCGGATAGGTCGGAACCTGGACGATCGGCTGTTGTCTCCAGGAATTCGGGGTCCAGACCTTGTTCATCACGCCATCCTCGGGAACGCACGTCTTTGCAAAATCCGCGTCGGCTCTCCCTGCCCGGACGCGAAGAGGGCACGTTATACATGGCTCGCGCCGCGCTTGCCAGTGACGAAACCGGGTATTTTGTCGTGGTTTTGGCGGCTGAGGGCTTGCGCCGTAATGGATTTTCGTGATTCTGGCGCAATGTCAGAGCCATTTACATTCACCGGAACCGACGACGGCATAAGGGCGCGCAAGGGCTATCACCACGGTCACCTGCGCGAGGCGCTGGTGGCGGCGGCGGCGCAGCTGATCGCGGAGAAGGGTCCACAGGGGTTCACGCTGGTCGAGGCAGCGCGCATGGCGGGCGTCAGTCCGGCGGCGCCCTATCGGCATTTCAAGGATCGCGACGCGCTGATCCAGGAGGTCGCCAGCCGCGGCTTTGCCGCCTTCGGCAGGGCGCTCGGCGCGGCGCTGGCCAGTTCACCCGATCCAAAGGCGGCGTTCGAGCGCATGGGCGAGGCCTATCTCGACTTCGCCCATCGCGAGCCTGGGTTTTACGGCGCGATGTTCTTCGCCAAATGCCGCCCGGGCGAGGCCGGCGCCGAGGCGGCGCGGCCGGCGGCGTTCGAGACGCTGGCGGAGGCCCTGGCGCGGGCGCTGCCGCCCGGCAAGTCCGGGCTCGATCCGCGCCTGCTGGCGCTGCAGATCTGGGCCCTGTCGCATGGCATCGCCGCGCTGCGCGAAGTCGGGCAACTGCCGCAAGGCGGCGGCGTGCCGACACCGGATGCGATCCTGCGCTCCGGCGTCGCCGCGCTGATCGGCGCCAGCGTCGCGGCGAAATGACAAAGGCGCCCCGGGGGGGGGCGCCTTGCCGTCTAGCGGGTGGACCGGGCGCGCGGGCGGATCAGACGTCGCGGAACAGCCGCTCGATCAGGGCGGCGGCCTTTTCGCCGGGTTCGCTTTCCACCACCGCCATGGCGCAATCGACGGCGAGGCCCTTGCCGGGCGACAAGGCCAGCGTCGTCGTCCGCACCGTCGCGGCGAGCCGGCGGGCGGCGACGAGGGCGCCGTCGGAGCCGGTGCCGTTGAGGATGACGGCGAATCGATCGCCGCCGACCCGGGCGGCCAGATCCTCGCCGCGCACGGTATTGGCGATGAGCGAGCCGATCTGGCGGATGACGCGGTCGCCAGCGACGTAGCCGTGTTCCTCGTTGACGCCGGCAAGATCGACGACGCGGAAGCCGGCGACGGCGAAGCGATCGCCATCGGCGGCGGTCTCGTGGATCAGCCGTTCCAGATGCTCCATGAAGAAGCCGTGGGCATAGAGGCCGGTCAGGGCATCGTTGGTCAGGGCGCGGCGGGCCTGGGCATAGACGCGGGTGAGCGAGCGGCGCAGCTGCTGCTCGGCGGCAAAGGCACGGGTGCGGCGAACGAGGTCGCGCGGATCGACCGGATCGGGCACGACATCGGTGACGCCAACCTCGAACAGGCCGGCGGCATCGGCCTCGGCGATGCCGAGCGCGATGACCGGCAGCGCGGTGAAGCGCGGGTCGCGGCGCAGCCGTTCGACGAAGTCGCGGGTGGCCTCGGCCGGCTGGTCGACCAGCAGCACGTCGAAATCGCGGCGACCGCAATAGTCGACGGCGGCGGCGACCGACAGGGCACCGACCAGCGTCATCTCGCCCGACAGTGCCGCCTCGACGGCAAGAAAGCGGGTGCCGGCGCCGCACATCAGCACTTCCGGCTCGGCGGCGGTCATGTCGGGGCGGTAGAGTTCGGCATCGAGGCCGTAGAGCGCGGCGGTTTCGGTGCGGCGCAGCACCTCGCGATGCATCACGGCGAGGCGGGCAAGCGTCGCGGCGCGGGCGCCGATGCGGGCGGGTGCCAGCGAGCCGGCGATGGATTCGGTGACGCCGAACGGCTTGTCGGCCCCCTGCTCGGACAAGGCCAGGATCGGCATGTCGCGGGTGCCGGTCGAAACCGCGATCTCGGCGGCAAGATCGGTATAGGCGTCGCGCGCCTCGGCGGCGAGCAGGTTGAGGATCAGCACATCCGGCCGCTGGCCGCGCCGCAACGCCGCCGCACCATTGGGCAGGCTGGCCGACACCACGTCAAAGCCATCGCCGCGCAATTCGCTCCACAGCGAATTCACCGCCGCGTCGGGATGATCCTCAAGTACCAGCAACCGCGCCCGCGTCGACATGAACCGCTCCCATTGTTTCCGGATGGATTATGAAGCGGTTAAGGTTGACGGCTCGTTAAGAAATACCCGCATTCACCGGCGGGCGAGGGCGTAGTTGGCGAGGTCGTCGCGCAGGACGGTGCCGTCGGAGGCGCGGGGGACGGCGGCGAGGGAGACGACGACGTCGGGGATCAGCGGCAGCGCCAGGCGCGCGGCCTCGGCGTAGCTGGTCAGGGTGAAGCGGTCGACGTCGTATCCGGGCTTCGGCACGACGGCGGCGGCGATGCGGGCGCCGAGCAGCGGATCGGGCAGCACGAAGGCGGCGGCGTCGAGGACGCCGGGCGCGGTCTTGTAGGCACGGTCGGCGGCGGCGAGATCGATGGCATGACGGCCGACAATGGCGACATCGCCGAGCGGTTCGCCGATCTCGAATGCCGGCGGCTGCGTCGCGACCAAGCGGGCGCGGCGACCGGTGCCGACATAGCCGTCGGAGGGATCGCGGGCGGCTTCCCGGGCGAACGCCACCGGCGGTGTCAGTGGCCAGCCGGGCGTGGCGACGGTGGCGCCGCGCAATTGCAGTTCGCCGGTGGTGGCGCCGTCGCGGCCCTGGTGGGCGGCGCTCTGCGACAGCGCCTTCAGCCGCGCCTCGACCAGCACCGGACCGCCGGCCAGGCCGCTGGGCGTCGTCCACGGGCCGATCGGCAGCGCGGCATGGGCGGCGGCATCGGCACGGGCGCGGATGAGGATGCCGACCTCGCCGAGCACCATGGCATCGATGACGGTGCGTCCCTGGGGCAGGATGGTTTCGTGATCGGAGGCACCGTGTTCGACCAGCACCAGCCGCGCCGCCGACCTCTGCCGGTCGAGCAGGCCGGCGAGTCGGCGCGCCAGCGTCGCCGGGGCAACAATGTGGGTCGGCGCCAGTTCGGCGATGTCGACGGCGAGCGCGGTGAAGACGGTCGGCTCGGCCAGCATCAGCGTGCCGCCCGACAGCAGCCACGGCGCCAGCGACAGGCCGAGCCCGGCGAGGCCGGAGGGCGCCAGCATGGTCAGCAGGCGGGAATCGTGGTCGAGGCCGGCTTCGAGCATCGCCATCAGGCCGGTGGCGATCCACTGGTTATGGCTGCGCGGCACGGCGACGGCCTCGCCACCGGTGGTAGCGAAACTGATGGTGGCGACATGATCGGCGGGATTGCCGCCGCGGGTCGGCAATTCGGTCGGCGGCAGGGCATCGGCCTCGGCGAAGACCCGATCGAGGTCGATCAGGCCATCGGGCAGCGAACCGCCGGCGCCGAAGACGAAGCGGATCTGCCAGAGTTCGGCGGCGACATCGCGGGCGCGCTCGCCGACCGGCTCGCCATCGACCTGGGCGACGGTGATGATGCCGCGCGCGCCGATCCGTTGCAGGGCGGCGCTGACATCGGCGCCGCGCCACGCCAGCGGCATCGGCGCGACGATGAGGCCGGCGCGCAGGGCACCGAGCAGGGCAACGACGGCATCGCTGGTCGCCGGCATCTGCAGGGCGACGACGGTGTCGGGGGCAAGGCCGACGGCGGTGAAGAACGACGCGAGGATTTCCACCCGTCGGTCGAGTTCGGCGAAGGTGAAGCTGCTCGCGGCCTCGCCGCGCGACGGCGCATCGACCAGCGCCACACGCTCCGGCGCCGAGCGGGCGAGATAGCCGAGCAGATTGTCGAGCGTCAGCCGGCCCCAGGCTCCGGAGGCAATATGGGTTTCGGCGTCGGTTTCGGTCACAAGCAGCATGGCGGCTCTCGTTGCCCTGTCGGCCGGTCGCGGCGACCGGGGGATTTGAAGGGCTTCCCGCGAGCGCAGGAAGCGGAGGTGTCGACCGGCGCGGCGACCCGCGCCGGCATCGGTCACGGCTTGGCGTACCAGGTCGAGGGGACGGCCCCCCACAGCGCCGGGGTTTCCGGCCGACCGATGCGCGACCAGCGGGCATACCACTGGTCGGGCGTGTGGGAGAGCGGCACGGCGTAGAAGCCGGAAACCAGGACGCGATCGAGCGCCCGGGCGGCGTCGACGAAGGCCTCGCGGCTGTCGGCGGCGAGCAACGCGGCGATCATCGCGTCGACGGCGGGATCGGCGACGCCGGCGAAATTGAACGAGCCGTCGGCGCGGGCGGCGGCGGACGACCAACGGAAGTTCTGCTCGTTGCCCGGCGACAGCGACGCGGCCCAGACCACCGAGGTCATGTCGTAGTCATAGGTCTGGCGGCGTTGCTGGAACTGGACGGAATCGACGGTGCGCAGCGTCATCTGGATGCCGAGCGCCTGCAGGGTGCGCTGATAGGCGAGCGCCACCTTCTCCTCGTCGCGAGTGCCGATCAGCATCTCGAACGCCAGCGGCTGGCCGTTCGGCCCCTTCAGTTGCGAGCCCTCGAGCCGGTATCCGGCCTGCTTCAGCAGTTCGAGGGCGGCGCGCAACTGATTGCGGTCGCGACCGGAGCCGTCGGTGCGCGGCAGGACATAGGTGCCGTCGAGCACATCCTTGCGCACGGCGCCGGCGAAGGGGGCAAGCAGCGCCTTTTCCCGCTCGCTGGCGGGACGACCGGTCGAGGCGAGCTCGGAGCCCTCGAAATAGCTCTGGGTGCGCTTGCGCAGGCCGAAATACAGGGTCGGGTTGACGAATTCGAAGTCGAACAGCCGCACCAGCGCCTCGCGCACCCGGATATCGGCGAATACCGGGCGGCGGGTGTTGAGGACGAAGCCCTCGAACGGGCGCGGCAGACCGGAGGGGAAGACGTCCTTGACGACGCGACCGTCGGCGACGGCGGGGAAGTCGTAGCCGCTCGACCAGCGGCCGGGATCGGACTCGCCGATCATGTCGATGGCGCCGGTCTTGAACGATTCGAACAGGGTGGTGGAGTCGCGGTAATAGTCGTAGCGGATCTCGTCGAAATTATCGAAGCCACGCTTCAACGGCAGGTCCTTGCCCCAATAGTCGGGGTTGCGGCGATAGGTGATGCGGGCGCCGGGATCGACGGCGGCGACGACATAGGGGCCGGAACCGACGGGCGGTAGCAGCGAGGTCTTGTCGAATTCCTCGGCGGTCATCGAATGGGCCGGCAGGATCGGCATCAGGCCGAGAATCAGCGGCAGCTCGCGGTCGCTGGCCGACTTGAAGACGAAACGCACGCCGCGTTCGCCGACCTTGTCGATTCGCTCGACCTTGGCATAGGCCTGCCGGACATTGGGGCGGCCCTTGTCCTTCAGGAGGCCCCACGAGAAGATCACGTCGTCGGGCTTGACCGGGACGCCGTCGGAGAACCTCGCCTGCGGCCGCAGCACGAATTCGACCCAGGCGCGGTCGGGCGGCGTCTCGACGGTTTCGGCGAGCAGGCCATAAAGGGTGAATGCCTCGTCGTAGGAACGCTCCAGCAGGCTCTCATAGACATTGGTGCCGAGCGTGCCGTCGCGCAGGCCGGAAACGGCGGTTCCCTTGATGATGAAGGGGTTGAGGCTGTCGAAGGTGCCAAGCTGGCCGCGCACCAGCCGACCGCCCCTGGGGGCCTTGGGGTCGGCATAGGCAAAATGGTCGAAGCCGGCGGGGTACTTCGGCTCGCCATGCATGGCGATGCCGTGGCGCGGCTCGGCGCCGGCCGGCACGGAAAGGCCGGACGACAACGCGACAAATAGCGCGGCCCCGATGGCAAATCGTCCAAGGCGCATCGAAAAATCCATGTACCGCTTTCCGATCCCGTGACGTAACGCTTGAGAATCGCTGATTCTTCGCCAAAACAATATCACAGCGTCGACGAACGAAGCCGCGAAGCGTCGCGCAAGTGGGCTGGAAAAACGCCTTGCTTGGGGATAGAACGCGCGCAAAGCGGAAGCCACTCTATCGCCGTATTTGGCGATCACTCACCTTGGCCAGTGAAAACGGCAACCGACTGGCTGTCGAGAGGAAATGAAACGCATGACCACCACGATCAACGCCCTCGCCGCCCGGACCATCCGGGGGACCATGCTGGCCGTGACCTTGGGACTGGCGGCGGCGGTTGCCATCGACGCCGCGGCGATCGCCCAGACGACGCCGGCCCCTGCCCCCGCTCCCGCCCCGGCCAAGCCGGCCGCGGCGCCGGCGAAGCCCGCTGCTCCGGCCGCCACGCCGGCCGCCCCGGCAAAGCCGGCGGCGCCTGCCGCCGCTCCGGCGAAGCCCGCCGCTCCGGCCGCCGCCGAGGCGCCGGCCCCGGCCGAGCCGTCGGCGGATCAGAACCCGTGGGTGAAGATCTGCAACACCGATCCGGCGACGAAGCGCGAGATCTGCCTGACCACCCAGGAACAGCGCGCCGAGACCGGCCAGCTGCTGGTTTCGGTGGCGCTGCGGGAAATCTCCGGCGAGGCGCGCAAGGTGCTGTTGCTGGCGGTGCCGCCGGCGATGCTGCTGCAGCCGGGCCTGCGCATCCAGGTCGACAAGGGCAAGCAGGAAGAGGGCAAGTACTCGATCTGCTTCGCCAATGCCTGCTACGCCGAAATGGTCGCCGCCGACGCGTTCATCGCCGGCATGAAGAAGGGCAACCAGCTGATCGTCACCACGCTGAACCAGCAGGGCAAGCCGGTCAGCTTCCCGCTGCAGCTGCCGGGCTTCAAGACCTCGCACGAGGGCAAGCCGGTCGACACCCAGGCGCTGGCGAAGCAGCAGCAGGAGCTGCAGAGCGAACTCGCCAAGCGCGCCGAGGAAGCCCGCCAGAAGCTCGTCGACGAGCAAAAGAAGGCCGCCACCAAGGCGCAGTGACGGCCCCGCCATCCGATCTCCGAAGAAGCGCGCGTCCCGATCTCCGGGGCGCGCGCTTTGCGTTTGGGGTCTATCGCGGGCGGGCAAAAAATCGACGCGGTATCGGAACGGGCGGGCGGTGGACGGATGCGCGTTGGGCCGTCGTCTGGCGGGATGAAGCCGCGCGGGCCGGAAAAGGCGAAAGCCGGCCAGGCATGCCCGACCGGCTCCAATTCGGCGATCACCCTGCCCTGCCCGGCTTGCGCGCGCAGGCGTTCGTCGCGCTCCCCCACCCATAACGGGCGCGCCTGTCGCCGGTCCGGCCGTCGCGACCGGCGCGCGGAATCAGGCGGCGCGTTCGGCGCGGATCGCGGCGATGTGGGAATAGATGTCCTCGACCAGGGCGGCGATGCCGACGAGGATGCTCTGGCCGAATTTCGGCACGCGGCTCATCATCTCGTGCAGGGCCTGACGCGGCACGATGATGATGCGGCTCGATTCCTCGGCGACGACATCGGCGGGGGCGATGACATCGAGAATGTCGATTCCGCCATGCCAGGCGCCGGGACGATCGTCGCTGCGCACCACCGGACGATCAAGGCCGCGCGGCCAGCGCCGCATGGTCAGCCGGCCGGAAATCAGAAAGGTGAAATGGTTCGGGCGGATCTCCCGCGACAGCACGACATCGCCGGGCCCAAGCGTGACGATCTTGGCTCGTTCCATCAACCAGTTGAACTCTCGATCCGACAGGATCCCGAAGTGGGGGAGCTTCCTGATTTCATCGAGTGAGATTGCGCACCGGGCCCCTCAACCCATCCGCTTCACTACGCTTAAAGTAGGCGACCTTTTTTGGAAGGGTAGCAAGAGAGGGGGATAAACTGAAACGATATTTATGCATAGCGGGAATAAATCGTATCGATCTAATTGAACTGTGACTTTTGATGAGCAGCATTCAATCTATTCTGAAAGTTGTTCAATCGCAATTTCGTCACCCGTCGACGGCCAACCCGCCGAGTCCGCGATTGATTGCCTCGGCCTCGGGGCTCCAGTCGCTGCCCTCGGCCGGATGCAGCACCAGGCCCGGCAACAGACGCGGCGCGGCGCGCGAGCCCTTGACGGCGCGCAGCAGGACGCGGTGGGCGGCGGCGCGCGGGCGTGGATGCAGCGGGAAGATCGTCGCGGCGCCGAAACGGCCGGCGACGACATCGAGCAGCGCCTTCAGCCGGTCGGCGCGAAAGACGATCGAAAGGCTGCCGCCGGGACGCAGCAGCGAATTGGCGGTACGGACCCAGGCATCGAGGCCGGCATCGCCGAAGACGTGGGCATCGGCGCGGGCCGGCGCCGGGGTGACGCGGACCTCGCCATTTTCCCAGTAAGGCGGGTTCATGATGGCATGATCGAAGCTCTCGCGCGCCAGACCGTTGGCGATGCGGGCATTTTCGCGGGCGGTGACGTCGGCGGCGATGACCTCGACGCGCGGCGCGAAGGCGGCATTGGCCGGCAGTTCGAGACCGGCGCGGGCCAGATGGAGCGAGACGGGATCGCGCTCGACCAGGGTGACGGTGACGCCGGCGACGCGGGCGGCGACACAGAAGCCGGCGGCGCCGGAGCCGGCGCCGAGATCGACCACCCGACCGGTGGCATCTTCCGAAAGACAGGCGGCCAGGAACACCGCATCCGAGCCGGAGCGATGATAGCCGCGCCTTGGCTGCAGGATCTCGACCCGGCCGCCGAGGAACACGTCGCGGGTCACCTCGACACCGTCCGGCAGCGATGGCGACGTCATCTCGGGCAAGGTGGGCGCGAACACGGCCTGGGACACGGGTCTGCGTCCCTACTTGACCAGTTCGATGCCGAAACCGGCCTCGCTCAGCAGGTCGCGGGCGCGGGCAACGTCGTCGTCGTGCACCAGCAGCCGGCGCGGCAGGGAGCCAAAGGCGACGGCGACGAAGTCGTCGACAATCAGCGATTCGATATCGACCCCGGCGAGGACGGCCTCGGCGGCATTCAGGGTGACGACGTCCGAAGTCCGGATCAGTTCCTGCATGGCGATGCCCTCCGCTCGCAGGCCGCGTGCCGGCCCTCGCGGCAAGTGTAGCGGCAATCGATGGCGCCGGTCCAGCACGCCGACGGTCCCGCCCGCTGCCTCGGCAGCAGCCCCGCGCCGTTGCGGCCCGCACGGCGCCTCACCCGAATTGCCGACAAGGGGCGCGGCGGCGACGGACCGGCGACATTCACCGCCGGATATCGGTCAAACATCACGGATGCTTGACTTTTCCGGCGGCGGCGGATCGGACACAGCATTAGGGTTCGTCGTTGCGTACGGGGTTCAACCCTTTGCAGCGACGCAAAAATGACGTAATGCCATCGCGCGCGGAGCCTGTCCGGTCCGGAGACGGCGCCGCGGTTCGCATGAAGACGGCCGCGGCAGGTCCGATCGGCGGGGAGTTCAGCATGGGCGTGGTCGTTTCGTTTGAGGATCGCAAGGACGTCGCATCGATCGACCCGCTGCTGCGGTTGACCGCCTCCGACATGGAGAGCGTCAACCAGATGATCCTGCGGATGGCCGGCTCGGACGTGAAGCTGATCCCGGAAATCTCCAAGCACCTGATCAATTCCGGCGGCAAGCGCCTGCGGCCGATGCTGACACTGGCCGCCGCGCGGATGTGCGGCTATGCCGGCGAGGGCCACGTCAAGCTCGCCGCCTCGGTCGAGTTCATGCATACCGCGACGCTGCTGCATGACGATGTCGTCGACGAGAGCGACATGCGGCGCGGCAAGCCGGCGGCGCGGATGCTGTGGGGCAATCAGGCGAGCGTGCTGGTCGGCGACTTCCTGCTCGGCCAGGCGTTCCGGACCATGGTCGATGTCGGCTCGCTGCCGGCGCTGGGCGTGCTGTCGGATGCCGCGGCGGTGATCGCCGAGGGCGAGGTGATGCAGCTCGCCGCCGCCAAGAACATGGCGACGACCGAGGACGAATATCTGGCGGTGATCAAGGCGAAGACGGCGGCGCTGTTTTCCGCCGCCGCCGAGGTCGGTCCGATCATCGCCGGCCTCGGCGCCGAGGACCGGGCGGCGTTCCGCTCCTACGGGCTCAATCTCGGCTTTGCCTTCCAGCTGGTCGACGATGCGCTCGACTATGGCGGCTCGTCGGCCAAGCTCGGCAAGAATGTCGGCGACGACTTCCGCGAAGGCAAGCTGACGCTGCCGGTGCTGCTCGCCTATCGGCGCGGCTCGGACGAGGATCGCGCCTTCTGGAAGCGCTGCGTCGAGGGCGGCAAGATCGGCGACGGCGACCTTGAGGTGGCGATCGACCTCATTCGCAAGACCGGGGCGCTGACGACGACGATCGAGCGCGCCCACCATTACGGCGCCATTGCCCGCGACGCGCTGGCGCCGCTGAAGGACAGTGCCTACAAGGCGGCGCTGCTGGAAGCGGTCGAGTTCTGCATCCAGCGCCTGAACTGAGGCCCCGGCCGGCAGCGGCCGCTGCCTGTCACGCCTTCCCTCTCAGGCGCGCGGGCGGGCGATGGTGAAGACCCGATCGACGACGGCATAGTCCATGTAGCCGAGCCGGGCGATCGGCCGGGCAAGGGTGATGTCGACGCGACCGTCGACGATCAGGCTGTCGTCGATGTGGATCGCCACGACCTGCCCCATGATCATCAGGCTGCCGGTTTGCCTGCCGTCGCGATCGCTGATCGGCGTCACCGAAAGCGCGACGCATTCCATCGTCACCGGGCTTTCGGCGACGCGCGGCGCGGCGACGAGGCGCGACGGCGCCGGGGTGAGGCCGGCATGGGCGAATTCGCTGACGCCGTGGCGCAGCGGCGCCGATGACTGGTTCATCTGCTCGCGCAGGTCCCAGGTGGCGAGATTGCAGACGAACTCGCCGGTATCGAGGACATTGCGGGCGGTGTCCTTCAGGCCGCTCGAGCCGATGACCACGATCGGCGGCTCGGATTCGACGGCATTGAAGAACGAATAGGGCGCCAGATTGTGGCTGCCGTCGCGGCCACGGGTCGAAATCCAGCCGATCGGACGCGGCACGACCAGCGCCTTGAACGGGTCATGGGGCAGGCCGTGGGCATTGCCGGCGGTTTCGTAATACATCGTGGCTCCCTTTCGCGCCGCCGAACGAAGTCAGGCGCTCCACTCGGTCAACAGGCTGGCGGCCGGCGGGCGCGGGCGCTCGACCGGGGCCTCGGTGGGGGTGCCGACGTGGACGAAGCCGATGAACTTCTCGCCCGACCGCAGGCCGAGATAGGCGCTGGCGTCGGCGTCGTAGCTGTACCACTCGGTCAGCCACTGGGCGGCGAAGCCCTTGGCGTGGGCGGCGAGGATCAGGTTCATGGTGGCGGCGCCGCCGGACAGGACCTGCTCCCATTCCGGCACCTTGACGTGCGGACCGGCGCGGGAAACGACGCCGATGACGACGGGAGCGCGCAGGAACGAGCCGCGCGCCTTGGCCAGCGTGGCGGCATCGGCGGTCGGATTGAGGGCGGCGTAGCGGGCGGCGAGCCAGTCGGCGATGACGGCAAGGGCGGCGCCGCGATAGAGCACGAAGCGCCAGGGATTGATCTTGCCGTGGTCGGGGACGCGAATGGCGGCCGTCAGCATCGTCTCGATGTCGGCGTCGGTCGGGCCGGGTTCGGCCAGCGCGATGGCGGGAATGGTGCGGCGGGTGAGCAGCAGGTCGAGAGCGTCGGGCATCGGTGGTCCTGTGGCAGCGTTGCGGGTGTTGCCTGATCAAGCGGGATTGTCCGGCGAAGTCAACCCGAGCGCCGGGACCCTGAAGCGCCGCCAGCACGGGACCATGGGCCGGCTACCCGAGGCATCCGCCACGGGCCGTGAACCGCCGGCATGGGCAAACGCAGCTTCGGCTTGCTTTCGCCATGGTTTTGCGGCCCTCTGACCGATATGTCCCTTCCGGTGGCGTTGCCGCCGATTCATGGTGAAGCGCGTTCGTTCGATGTCCGGCCAAGCTCCCTCCCCTGCCCTTGCCATCCTGGCCCTCGCCGTCGCGGTCGGGTTCGGCGCGATGGCGCCGGCCCTTGCCCAGGGCGCCGGCCCCGGCGGCGGACCGGGCGGCCCCAACGGGCCTGGCGGCGCGGCGGGCGGACCGTTCGCCGGCGGCTCCGGCGGCGGCGCGCCCTTCCCGATTCCACCGGCGTCGATCCCGCCGGCACCGACCTTCCCGCCGGCCGCGCCGGGGTTCGGCCCGCCGGCCAATCCAGCGATCGCGCCGACGGCATCGCCGATCCCGCCGCTGGAGATCCCGGGCAGCGGCGGGCTTGATCAGAACATCGCGCCGTTCGCCACCGGCCCGCTGCCGGGCGGCGCGGCCGGGGGTGACCCGTTCCGGCTGCAAACGCCGCCGGCCGGCCCCGGCGGCGGAGCGGGCGCGGTGCAGGGCGGATCGATACCGCTGGCGGTCGCGGCGCCGGCGGGCGCCCGCCCGGCGCGGGCCGCCGTGGCGCCGCTCGCCAACCGGCCGACGCTGAAGCTCGCGGCCAAGCTGACGCCCGAGGCGGCGCCGCTGAAATCCGGGCTGGTGTGGCGGGTGTTCCGCGAGACCGAGGGCGCCAAGGTCGTCGCGGCCGGTCAGGTCGGCGATCTCGATCTAGTGGCGACCTCGACCGGCGGCGAGGCCGAGTTCACCCTCGATCCGGGCAGCTATCTGGTGCACGCGGCGTTCGGCAAGGCCGGCGTCACCTCGAAGGTCACCGTCGCCAAGGGCGCAACCAGCGAACAGCTGGTGCTGAACGCCGGCGGGCTAAAGCTCAATGCCGCCAATACCGGCGAACTGCCGATCCCCGCCGACCTGCTCGGCTTCGACATCCTGCCCAAGGACGGGCTGGAGGTGGGGGGCGAGCCGCTGATCAGCGCGGCAAAACCCGGGCGCATCCTGCGGCTTTCGGCCGGCACCTATCAGGTCGTCAGTCGCTACGGACAGCTCAACGCGGTGGTGCGCTCGACGCTGAAGGTCGATCCCGGCAAGCTGACCGAAGCGATGCTCTACCACAAGGCGGCGAAGGTCTCGCTGAAGCTCGTCTCGGAAACCGGCGGCGAGGCGTTGGCCAACACGCGCTGGGACATCCAGTCGCGCGGCGGGCCGCGCCTGGTGCGCGACATGCTGATGGCGTTTCCGAGCGTGGTGCTGGCGGAGGGCGACTATTCGGCGATCGCCGTCAATGGCGGGGCGCAATATACCCAGAGCTTCACGGTGACGGCTGGACGCGACATCGAGGTGGAGCTGGTGGCGGAGAAGCCGAAATAGGCTTGCCGATCAAGGCTTTCCGGGCAGCGCGCGGATCAGCCCTTCTTGGTGTCCGGCAGGTGGCCGAGATACTCCTCGGTGACTTCCTTCAGCCGCACCACCAGCTTGCGGGCGGTGGAATTGCCTTCGTCGCGCTGGCCCTCGGACACGATGGCGCGGATGGCCTGGATGTGCTGGGTGACGAGCACGACCGGGATGAATTGCGGACCGGGCACCCGTTCGCACAGGCGATAGAGGCTGAGGGCGACCTCGCCGGCCAGCGGAAAGCCGAAGGTGGCGGCCTCGCCCTTGATTTCATGAATGGCGCGGAACAGCGGGTCGAGGGTCTTGGCGTCGAGGCCGTGCTTCTGGATGCCGACAAGGGCGTCCTGGGCGATGCCGACCTTGTTCTCCATCCACAGGCCAAAGCTCGGCGACAGCCGGTTCATCGCCGCCTCGGCGGCGGCGACGGGATCGAAGTCGTCCTTGGCCTTGCCCGGGCGCGGCTTGGTGCGGGCGCGCAGGTCGATCTTGTTCGCGACCGATTCAGTCGCGCCCAGGTCAATCTCGCCCTCGATTGAATCCCAAGCGTCCTGAACCGCCTCGCGGTGTGCTGCGCCTGCCATGTCCGCCCCCGTAACGTCACCTTGATGCAGTGTCGGCGGCAGCGTTTAAGAAACACTTGAGTTCGGCGCAGAAACTGCCGTCAATCGCGCAATTGCCGGGAAACCGTGAATTCGGGGGAGAACCGGCCGGCGTCAACGACGCTCAGTAGCGGAACTGTTCGGCGAGAATGCGCTCGTCCCAGGAGTGGTGGGGATCGAACAGCACGATGCTTTGCGAGGCGTTGTCCTGACAGATGGTCACCTTGCTGACGCCACGGATTTCGGTGTGGTCGGCGGCGGCGTTGACCGGGCGCTTGCGGCCTTCCAGCACTTCCACCTCGAGCCGGGCCTGTTCCGGCACCAGGGCGCCGCGCCAGCGGCGAGGGCGGAACGGGCTGATCGGGGTCAGCGCCAGCAGCGGCGCGCCGAGCGGGATGATCGGGCCGTGGGCGGAGAAATTGTAGGCGGTCGAGCCGGCGGGCGTCGCGACGATGATGCCGTCGCAGATCAGCTCGTCGAGGCGCTGGGTGCCGTCGATGGAGATCCGCAGCTTCGAGGCCTGATAGGTCTGGCGCCAGAGCGAGACCTCGTTGAACGCGCGGGCCTCGGCATAGTCGCCGGTGTCGGTGACGGCGGTCATGATCAGCGGGCGCACCGTCGTCGGCGCGGCGGTGGCGAGGCGTTCGATCAGGCCATCCTCGCTGAACTCATTCATCAGGAAGCCGACCGAGCCGCGTTGCAGGCCGTAGATCGGTACGCCGGTGTTCATGAACCGGTGCAGCGCCTGCAGCATGAAGCCGTCGCCGCCAAGGGCGACAATGACGTCGGCATTGTCGGGCGGGGTCGAGCCGTAGCGATGCGACAGGCGCCGGCGGGCGTTGTCGGCCTCCTCGGTGGCGCTGGCCACGAAGGCGATCTGCTCGAACCGGTTGAGGACGGCGCTCATTTCACATCTATCCCACGGGCCTTGTCGGATCCGCCCCTATCACGGCCAATCGCCAGCGACAAGGAAGACGGCAGCGCGCGCCCGAAAGGATGAGGCCGCCGGCGCGGAAAGCTGCGAGGATCCGACGCTTGCGACAATCTCGGCGCTGCGACCTCACGTCATCTCGCAATCCGGACACTGTATTGTGATCTTGTCACTGTAACGCAGGCCATGAAATGATTGTTCACTTTATGCATGGATGACGCCGCCGATGCGGGCGTTAAACTGGTGCTTCGCGCGGCAAATCTCAAGGTCGACGCGATCGACCTGGATGATCCGCCGGCCCTCGCATTCGTTCACCCTCTCTGCATTCACCCCTCGAGGATACCTCATGAAGAAGAGCCTTTTCGTCGCCGCCTCCCTGATCGTCGCGATCGCCGCCGGAAGCGCCCATGCCCAGAACCTCGATGCCATCAAGGCGCGCAAGGACCTGCTCAAGGAATTCGGCGCCGTCACCAAGCCGGTCGGCGGCATGATGAAGGGCGAAGTCGCCTTCGATCTCGCCGTCGCCCAGAAGGCGCTGGCGACCTATGTCACCAATGCCGAAAAGCTGAAGACGCTGTTCCCGGACGATTCCAAGACCGGCGGCGACACCGAAGTGCTGCCGGTGGCATTCGAGAAGAAGGCCGACTTCCTCGCCGGCTTCGCCAAGCTCGGCGAGGCCGCCGCCGCCGCAAAGACGACCGTCAAGGACGAGGCCAGCATGAAGGCGGCTTTCGGCGCGATCCTGAAGGGCAACTGCACCGCCTGCCACGACACCTATCGCGTCAAGAAGTGATCCGACCGCTTCGGTCGATCGCCACGAAGGCCGGGCCGGCGGCTCGGCCTTCGTCATTTGCGGCGCATGCCATCGGCGGCGCCGATCGGGGGGCGCCCCCTCATGCCGGACAAGCCAAACATGACGACCGATACCCTTAGCCCGCAACGCCGCGTCCTCGCCTGGGATGGCCCGACCCGCCTGTTCAAGTGGGCATTCGTCGCGCTGATTGTGATGGCGCCGCTGTCGAACAAGTTCGGCGATTCCACCCTGCTGTGGCACAAACTCAACGGCTACGCGATCCTGACGCTGGTGCTGTTCCGGCTGTTGTGGGGCTTTGCCGGCGGCACGACGGCGCGGTTTTCGAGCTTCATCCGCTCGCCGGCGACGATTCTCGGCTATGGCCTCGACAGCGTGCGCGGGGTCAAGCGGCGGTTTCTCGGCCACAATCCGCTCGGTGCGCTGATGGTGCTGGCGCTGCTGGCGGTCGCGGCGGCGCAAGGGCTGACCGGCCTGTTCACCACCGACGACATCATCGTCGAGGGACCTCTGGTGCCGCTCGCGTCAAGCGCCTGGGTGAAGACGGCAAGCGTCTTCCACCACACCGGCTTCAAGCTGGTGCTGATCCTGTCGGCGCTGCACATCCTGGCGAATTTCGCCTACACCTTCGTCAAGAAGGACAATCTGATCCGGCCGATGGTCACCGGCTGGAAGCCGGAAGGCGCCTACGAGGACGCCAGCGAGGCCGAAGCCGGCTCGTGGCTGACGGCCGCCATCTGCCTTGCCATCGCCGCGGCGATCGTCTGGGGCGGCCTGGCGCTGTTCGGCACGTCGCCGTTCCGGTGACGTGTGGCGGGACGCAACGCATCGAGACGACAAAGCCGCTCGCGGGATACCGGAGCGGCTTTTTTCGTGAGGCAGGCGCGACGGGCTTCAGCGCGGGAACGAGGTGACGCGGCGGCCGTCGAAGGCGAGGCCGAGTTCGCCGCGCTTCAGGCGCAGCGCCGCCTCGCCAAACAGCTCGCGCCGCCAGCCCTTCAACGCCGGGACGTCGGCATTGTCGTCGGCGGCGATGGCCTCGAGTTCGTCGACGGTGGCGATCACCTTGACGGCGACGCCATTCTGCTCCGACACCAGCTTCAGCAGCACCTTCAGCAGGTCGACGGCGGCGCCGAGGCCCTCCGGCGTCGGCTTGCCCTTGGGGATCACCGGCAGCAGGCCGCGCGGGATTTCCAGGGCGCGGCGGACGCAATTGAGGATTTCCTCGCCGGCGCGGGAGCGCTCATAGCCCTTGGAGAGCGTGCGCAATTGGCCGAGCGCCTCGGGCGTCGACGGCTGGCCGGAGGCGATCTCGTAGATGGTCTCGTCCTTGACGATGCGCGAGCGCGGCACGTCGCGGCTCTGGGCCTCGCGTTCGCGCCAGGCGGCGAGTTCCTTGAGGATCGCCAGTTCGATCGGCTTCTTGACCCGCATCTTCAGCCGTTCCCAGGCGTTCTCCGGGCGCAGATCGTAGGTGCCGACCGATGTCAGCACCGCCATCTCCTCGGCCACCCAGTCGGTGCGCCCCTGTTCGGCGAGCGAGGCGTTGAGATAGTGGTAGACGTCGCGCAGGAAGGTGACGTCGGAGACGGCGTAGGTCAGCTGCTTCTCGGTCAGAGGCCGGCGGCTCCAGTCGGTGAAGCGCGACGACTTGTCGATGTGGTGACCGGTGACGCGCTGGACCAACTGGTCGTAGGAGATCGAATCGCCAAAGCCGCAGACCATCGCCGCGACCTGGGTGTCGAACACCGGCGAGGGAATGAACCCGCCCTTGTTGAAGATGATCTCGATATCCTGCCGGCCTGCGTGGAACACCTTGACCACCGCCTCGTCGCGCATCAGCTCAAGGAGCGGAGCAAGATCCAGCCCGTCGGCAAGCGCGTCAATGACGGCGGCTTCCTCCGGCCCGGCAAGCTGGATGACGCAGAGCTTCGGCCAATAGGTCGTCTCGCGGAGAAACTCGGTGTCGACCGCGACATAGGCGAACTGGGCGAGGCGTTGGCAAATGGCGGCAAGTTCCGCCGTCTTGGTGATCATGTGCATGGACGGGCTCTATAGCGCGGATCAACCGGAGTTTAAATCCCGCCAAAGGTCAGTTGCCGTCGAAGTCTAAGCGAATGAGCGCGTTGTGTGTTTTTTGCGTCGCGGGCGGCCTTGCCCCATTGCATGCGACACTGGGCTGGCTGACAGTGACGCACGAAAACACGCTGGGGAGAGAACGGGATGCGCCGAATTCTGGTCGCGAATCTGAAGGGTGGCTGCGGCAAGACCACGCTGGCGACGACGCTGGCCTCGGCGCTGGCGGCGCGGGGCGACCTGGTAGGGCTCGTCGACGCCGACCGGCAGAAATCGGCGTTGCGCTGGTTGAAGGCCCGCTCCGAGGCGCTGCCGCTGATCGCCGCCGCCGACTGGACCAAGGGCATCGAAGCCGAGCCGAAGGGACTGTCCCATCTGGTGATCGACGCGCCGGGCGGGTTGAAGGGCGACAAGGCCGAGGATCTGGTCGAGATCGCCGACATGGTGGTGGTGCCGGTGCTGCCGTCGGTGTTCGACACCCACTCGACCGGCAAATTCCTGGAGCGGATCGAGGACCTGAAGGCGATCCGCAAGGGCCGCACCACGATTGCGCTGGTGGTCAACCGGGCGCGGCCGCGCACCAAGGCGCTGAACGAGGTGGAAGTAGCGCTGGGCGAGCTCGGCCGGCCGGCAAGCGCGACCATCACCGATCGCGGCCTCTATGCCGAGCTGGCGCGCGAGGGGCGCGGGCTGTTCGACGTCAAGGGCAAGGCGTTCGAGCCGATGAAGGCGCAATGGCAGCCGCTCTTGGCGATGATCGACGCGCTCTGATTGCCAGGTGTCGATGCCGGCGGGACGCCCGGCGCGGGTAGGTCCGGAAACGTTGCCCTGCCGCGCCGCCGCACAGGGGACGCCGGCCAGAGCCGGACCCTCGGGGCGCGCGCGATTCAGCGGCCGCGCGACACGCGTTCGATTTCGGCGCGGACCAGCCGCTCGACCAGCGTCGGCAGGTTGTCGTCGAGCCACGACTTCAGCATCGGCCGCAGCATCTCCTTGACCAGGTCCTCGAGCGTGCGCGCCTGATTGGACATGATGGTGAGCGCGAGGTTGTTGAAGGCGCTCTGGACGGCGGTGTCGGTCGTCCGCGACAGCAGCGGATCATCGGCCGGCACGTCGGCAAGCGGCGGCGGCTGGCGGACATATTCGGCCCTGGGCTCGACGCGCGGTTCGACGCGCGGTTCGGGACGGGGCTCGGGCTTCGGCTCGGCCATGCGTGGCGGCGGCGGTGGCGGCGGCGGATCGGAGAAGGTGATGTCCTCCTCCTCGGGCGCCAGCGCCTCGATCAGATCCGGAGCATCGGCGAATTCGTCGCCAAGCTCCAGCGGCTCCTCCTCGTCGGCCATGTCCGGCTCGGGATCGGCCTCCGCCTTGGAAAACAGCCGGTCGAGATCATCCTCGGAGACGGTTTCGGCGGCAGCCTCGACCAGAGCCGCCTTCGGCGCGGGCTTGGGCTCGTCATCGGCAATGATGCGCCGAATCGAAGCGAGGATTTCCTCCATCGACGGTTCCTGCGCCTGCGCCTTCGCCATTGGATCTTCCTCGTACCGGTCGCGGATGGCGACATCACCACGCGCATTGATCCGAATCGGCGCAGTCCGACCGATTCGAGCGATCCAACTATAACGCAAGACAGCGATTTTGCTCGCGGCCCGCAAGGCCGGCGGGGCGGACGAACAGGTTTTTGTCACGGCGGGCGCGGCCGACGCAAAAAGGCCCGCGCGAGGCGGGCCGAAAGCGAGGGGGCAAGGGTCGGGGACGGTCAGCGGCCGTCGGGCGTGCGCAGGCCGATCCACTTGTCGGTGACGGCCTCGTAGTGCTCGACCGGATTGTAGTGGGCGACCTTCAGCGTCATCGCCTCGCTGTTGAGGCGGCCAGTGGCGGAGACGACGCCGAAGGCGGCAATGACCCGGTTTGTTTCGGCCTGCACCAGCTGGACGCGGGCATTGACCAGCTCGCTCTGGGCATTGAGCACATCGAGCGTGGTGCGCTGGCCGACGCGCTGCTCCTCGATGACGCCGTTCAGCGCCAGTTGCGAGGCCTCGACCTGGGCCCGGGCGGCGGCGATCGACGCCGTTGCCGACTGGAGCTGGCCCCAGGCGGTGACGACGCCGGCGCGGACACGGTCGCGCACCACGTCGACCTGGATGCGGGCATCGCCCAGATCTTCCTTGGCCTTGCGGATCTCGGCATATTCGCCACCGCCCTGATAGAGCGGGATCGAGGCGCGCACGCCGACCTGACGGTTGGTGGAGAAATTGGTCGAGGTGGCACTCTCGCCGCCGGTCCAGCTCTGCGTCACCGAGCCGGAAAGGCTGACGGTCGGCAGCAGCGCGCCCTCGGCGATCTTCACGTTGAGCATGGCGGCGTCGACGTTGTGAATCGAGGCGAGGATACCCGGATGCTCGCGCTGCGCCCGGCCCATGGCGTCGTCCAGCGACTTCGGAATCAGCTTCTCGACCGGCGAGGCCGGGTTGAGCTTCTTCGGGTCGGAACCGATCACCTGCCGGTAGATGGCGCGGCTGGTGTTGAGGTTGGCGCGGGCGGCGTTGACCTGGGCAACGGCCTCCTGCAGGCGGGCTTCCGCCTGGGCGACGTCGGTGCGGGTGCCCTCGCCGACCTGGAACCGGTCGCGGGCGGCGCGCACCTGCTCGGAGAGGAAGCGCTGGTTGGATTCGCGCAGCGACACGAGGGCGCTGTCGCGGATCACTTCCATGAAGGCCTGCGAGGCGTCGAACAGCACGTCCTGCTCGGTGTTGCGCAGCACCTCGCGCTTGGCGCGGACGAAGGCCTCGGCCCGGCCGATGCCGTTGGAAATGCGGCCGCCGGCATAGAGCGGCTGGACGATCTCAAGCGACAGGTTGGTCGAGTGCGAATCGGCGAACACCGAGCGGGTCGGCCGGGTGAAGGCCGAGCGGAAATCGGTGCCGCCGCTGGAGGCCGAAACCGAGGCGCTGATCTGCGGCCGGCCCTGCGACTTGGCGATGCCGACGGATTCGTCGGTGGAGCGCAGCTGGGCGCGGGCGGCATTCAGCGACGGGTTGTTGGTGTAGGCGGACGAAAGGGCGTCCAGCAGGGTCTGGGCCGAGGCCGTCGACGGAAAGGCGCCAAGCGCGACGAACGCGAGACCAAGCCCGAAAGCGCAACGGGCCATCCGTCCCGCGCGACCGACAGGATCAAGGGAACTACGCCGAACAGGGGACACGTGAGACACCTCTCCAATGATTGACATCAGAGCCGCGCGCAAGCCCCTCGCCATGCGGCCATTCCCGAAGCCGGGACCTACCGCGCGATAGCGTCGGATCTCCAGACTCGATCCGATGGTTATACGCACCGCGCCGGCGTTGCGCACCCCGTCCGAACCGCGTCGGCGGCTAAATCCAATCGTTGCGGCTTTGATGCAACACTAAATTAACTTTTGGAAAGGTACAATTTTTCAATTATTTACCACGAATCGTGCAAATCGGGCGCGCAAGAGTGTCCGGGGAAACAAAAACGACCGCACGTTTGCGCGGTCGCCTTCGGATCAAATTTTGGTTGCGGTCGAATTCGGCCTCAGAAAACGAACTCGCGCGGCTTGGCGAAGCCCGGCAGCGGCTTGGCGGCGGCATTGAAGGCAAGGCGGCCGGAGACATCGGCGCCGACGCGATTGAGGATCATGGCGCGGCCGGCGCGGCCGGTGCCCTCGATGGCGATCAGGCGGCCGCCCTCGCGCAGCTGGGCGGTCAGCGACGGCGGGATCGATTCGATCGCGCCCTCGACCAGAATGACGTCATAGGGCCCCTTGGCCGGGCAGCCGGCCAGCAGCGAGCCGGTCTCGACGGCGATGTTGGCGGCGGCGACATTCGCCAGCAGGGCGCGGGCGGTGGCGGCGAGGGTCGCATCCGATTCGAGCGCGACGACATTGGTGGTGAAGCGCGACATCACGGCGGCGGAATAGCCGGTGCCGGCGCCGACGATCAGCACCCGGTCGGTCGGCTTGATCTCGGCCGCCTGCATCAGCTTGCCGAACACGTGCGGCTTCATCAGATAGCGGTCGCCGGACCCGAGCGGCAGATCCTCGTCGATATAGGCGAGCGGCTTCTGGGCCTCGGGGACGAACAGTTCGCGCGGCACTTCGAGCAGCGCGTCGATGATCGCGTGGTCGGTAACGTCGTTGGTGCGCAGTTGGTTGTCGACCATCTTGGTGCGCGCAATCGCGTAATCGACCATGTTCGCTCACTCCTTGCCGGGCCTGCCCGCCAGCGCGGCCGCGCCTGGGCAAATCGCGCCATGTTCAAGCCGCCGGCGCCACGGCGCGCGCGTCCGCCCTTGTCGCCCAAGGGTGCCGCGCGCTTCGGTGTACCGTCGAGGCGGCGACCTGACAAGAGGCCGTTCGGCGTCGCTCACTAGACTTGTGTTGCGTGCGGCAATCGAAACGGCGGACGCGCCCCGGCGCCGGCACGTTTACCGCATCCACAACAAGCGTCACGAGAAAGTGAAACAGCACTTGCGCCGCCGTTTCCAATCGGCTACCTCCCTCAGCGTTGGCCTCGTGGCGGAGTGGTTACGCAGCGGACTGCAAATCCGTGTACTCCGGTTCGAATCCGGACGAGGCCTCCACCTTGCTTTTTCAATACTTTAAATCACTGACAGCCTGACTCCCTGCTTTCTTGTCCGCCATCCCTCCCCCGGGACGGAACCGCGACACAGGGCAGCGACCGAAAACCCGCAAGGCACCGAAAAACAAACGGCAAGCGAAACAACGCCTTCGCGGGCGATGGCCGCGCGAGTCCTGAACGCGTGCGTCAGTCATATATGCGACTGACCCAAGGCACTGATTCACGCCCCGGCCGATCGTGTCCCGAGCGGTGGTGCGACGGGCCGGAGGCAGGATCGCTCACGAGAGCTTCGGATGGCCGAGCGAAGACCGACGCGACCGTGTGGGCAAAGCCGGCTCCAGCCCGGCGCGCGTTCGCCACAGCGTCGCAAGGCAGGATGAGGACTGCTTCGTCCCCTCCCAGATCCGGCACCCCGACAAATATGGATCACGCCGCAAAATCGGTTTCGCGGACCTTGTGCGACCGGGCGCGAAAACCGTTGAAATCCCGTGGGATCGCGCCAATGGCGGCTGTGGGGAAAAATCGCGCCGAACCTCAAAAAAACGCTTGAATATGACCCCGATAATCCATACATCACCGCTTGCCCAATTTCGCACGTGCCTGTGGCCGCGTGCCGGTTGGCGAACAATCCGGTCCCAGGGGCCGCCGATGGTCGAAGCGTCAAGCGCGACCGGAAGCGAGACACCCCCGCAGCGACCGGACCGGGACAAGAGGCCCGGAAGTTTCGTCAGGGCAACCGGCAGCCGGAGATTATAAACCGGCGCACCTCGCTCTCAAGCGGGGGACGTGGCTTGAAGCAACGACGTAGCGGGCTTTTTTGGTCTCTGCCGGGTCTCCATCGCCCGGGGTTACTGAAGAGGCAACTACTCTTGCCGGCAGTGCGGTTCGGGAATCCCGTTCCAATCCATGGCACCAACCGTCGCTC
The DNA here is from genome assembly GCA_016793065.1 of Hyphomicrobiaceae bacterium. Taxonomy (GTDB): domain Bacteria; phylum Pseudomonadota; class Alphaproteobacteria; order Rhizobiales; family Ancalomicrobiaceae; genus JAEULV01. The sequence goes on along the minus strand of JAEULV010000034.1, from coordinate 56,511 downwards.
CTGGGGTCCAAGCTCTGGTTCGACGGCCCAATCGGCAGTTTCGGCGCTTGCGCGTTCGAAATCGTATGGCCTTGTCCGCTCGCGCGGCCTTTTCCGTCGATTTCCTCGTGTCGGTCCGCCGAGGCAGCGCGTTTGCGTACCGGTCGCGTGAAGGCCGCATTCCCCTGGTCGCCGTGTCAAGCGGTTTCCGGGACGAAAGCGTCTCTTCCATTGCGATCGGTCATCCGAGGCGCCTTCGCGGGCGCGACACCGTCTCCATCGCGGTGCGCGACCGGAAAGAGCCCGGAATTTGGTGACAACCGCGGAACTTATCGGGGGACCCGACCATGACTGACCGTATTCGCGAATTCCTGCGCACCCGCCGTCCGGAAGGCCCCTGCCTCGTCATGGACCTCGATGTCGTGCGCGACAACTACACCACCTTCGCCCGCTCGCTGCCGGACACCCGCGTCTATTACGCGGTGAAGGCCAATCCGGCGCCGGAGATCCTGACCCTTCTCGCCGAGATGGGCTCGTCGTTCGATTGCGCCTCGGTCGGCGAAATCGAGATGGTGCTGGCGACCGGCGCCAAGGCCGACCGCATCTCCTATGGCAACACCATCAAGAAGGAGCGCGACGTGGCGCGGGCCTTCGAGCTGGGCGTGCGGCTCTATGCGGTCGATTGCGTCGCCGAAGTTGACAAGATCGCCCGTTCGGCCCCGGGTTCGCGGGTGTTCTGCCGCATCCTGTCGGACGGCGCCGGCGCCGAATGGCCGCTGTCGCGCAAGTTCGGCTGCGATCCGGACATGGCGCCGATGGTGCTGGAACATGCGCACCGGGTCGGTCTCGAGGCCTATGGCGTGTCGTTCCATGTCGGCTCGCAGCAGGGCAACACCGGCGCCTGGGACGGCGCGCTCGCCTCCGCCTCGCATATCTTCCGCGAGATGGCCGAGCGCGGCATCCAACTGAAGATGGTCAACCTCGGCGGCGGCTTCCCGACCAAGTACCTGAAGGACGTGCCGAAAGTCGAAACCTACGGCAACGCCATCTGGGACTCGCTGCTGAAGCACTTCGGCAATCAGGTTCCCGAGACCATCATCGAGCCGGGTCGCGGCATGGTCGGCAATGCCGGCGTCATCAAGTCGGAAGTCGTGCTGATCTCGAAGAAGCATGATGACGACGACGTCCGCTGGGTCTATCTCGACATCGGCAAGTTCGGCGGTCTCGCCGAGACGATGGACGAGGCGATCCGCTACCCGATCAGCACCGAGCATGGCGACGAGCACCTGGTGCCATGCGTGCTGGCCGGCCCGACCTGCGATTCCGCCGACGTGATGTACGAGAAGACCCCGTACATGCTGCCGGTTTCGCTGTCGATCGGCGACGACGTGCTGATCGAAGGCACGGGCGCCTACACCACGACCTATGCGTCGGTGGCCTTCAATGGCTTCCCGCCGCTGAAGGCCTACGTGATCTGAGGCCGAGGCAATCGCGCCGGCCTCGCGCGCCGGGCTCCGCCCTCCTGCCGTCAAGGTGAGGAAAAGCTGAGCCTGGCGACGCGGCGGTCGCGCAATCCCGCCTCCCGCGATCGGGAGGCGGTGGCCCGCGGGGCCGGAGCGGGATCGACGGCGGCGCCGATCGTCCCTCCGGCAAGCCCGCGGCTGGCACAGGCGGTCGATGCCGGCTGTTGCCCCCGCCTTGTCCCTTCATCCGTCCTCGTGACCAAACCTCTCTCCTGAGAAAGGGGTTAGCTCATGGCTGTCCAGATTTCCGCCGAAACCACCGCCGACATCGCCGCGCGCGAAGCGCTGCTCGACCGGGTCTTCGGCGAGGCTCGTTTCGCCAAGACCTCCGAGCGGCTGCGCGAAGGCCGCCTGCCGGCCGACGGCCTGGCGCTGGTTGCCCATGACGACGGCGGCGTCGTCGGCACGGTGCGGCTGTGGCACGTCGCGGCCGGGCCGAACCGGGCGGCGCTGCTGCTCGGGCCGCTGGCCGTGGCGCCGGAGATGCAGGGCGCCGGCGTCGGCGGCAAACTGATGCGGGCGGCGCTGAACCGGGCGGCGACGCTCGGCCATGGCGCCGTGCTGCTGGTCGGCGATCCGGCCTATTACCAGCGCTTCAGCTTCGACGCGGCGCTGACCGAGCGGCTGTGGCTACCGGGGCCGTATGAGCGGCACCGCTTCCAGGCGCTGGAGCTGCGCGACGGCGCGCTCGACGGCGCGCGCGGCATGGTCAGCGCCACTGGCGCCGTCGATCCGGCCGCCGACGCGGCGAGCGAGCCGGTGTGGACCCGCGTGGTGGAGGAGCTGCGCCGCGCGGCGTGAGGCGCGCTTCTCCCCCGCTTCGCCGCTTTCCGGCTCAGCCGCCGGAAAGCGGCGCGTTTTCGAGGCGAGGGACGGCCCCCGGCTTGCATGAGCGAGGCCATCCCTCCCCTCCTGTCTGGAACCCGACATCATGCCGCAGACCGCCGCCGACCAAGCCCAGAGGACGCTGGCCATGCAGACGCTGGAGGGAGCCCGCGCCGCCCGCTCCGACATGGCGACGGCCGAAATCGCCGTGCGGGCCGCGGTCGAACAGGCGCCCGACGACCTGGCGGTGCGGATGGGGGCCTACAAGTTCTATTTCTACAATCACCGACTGGAGGAAGCGCTGCCCCATGCCGGCGTCTGCCTGCGGCTGGCGGCGACCGATCTGGGGGTTGCGCCGGACTGGCGGGTGGTTCGGCCGGGCGATGCCGCCTTCGACACGCTGGAGAAGCCGCCGCGGCTCTATCTGCAATGCCTCGTGGCGCTCGGCTATGTCCATGCCCGGCTCGGCCACGAGAGTGAGGCCAGGGCGCTGCTCGGCAAGGTCGCCGAACTCGATCCGAAGGACCGCTTCGGCGCCGCCCGGCTGATCGAGATCGTCACCACCGGCGTGGTCGCCGACGCGCCTGAATATGGCTTTGCGGACACACCGGCTTTGTGATCACAAATTTGGGATGCCCGCCCGTCAAACGGCTGTTGCGTTCCGGTCGATAGAACCCTAAACGCGAACCTCGACCGAGGCTGTGCGAGCGGATTTTCCGCGCCATTCGGCAGTTTCGCCGCGAAATACCCGGGATTAAGGAGATCACCATGGCCAACTGGCCCGTCTACGCGACCATTACCGGCCCGATCGTGATGATCGGCTTCGGTTCCATCGGCCGCGGCACGCTGCCGCTGATCGAGCGCCACTTCAACTACGACAAGGCGCGCATGGTGGTGATCGATCCGTCCGACGCCGATCGCAAGCTGCTGGACGAACGCGGCATCCGCTTCATCCAGACCGCCGTCACCCGCGAGAACTATCGCGAACTGCTGACGCCGCTGCTGACCGCCGGCGGCGGCCAGGGCTTCTGCGTCAACCTGTCGGTGGACACCTCGTCGGTCGACCTGATGAAGCTGACGCGCGAGCTCGGCGCGCTCTATATCGACACCGTGGTCGAGCCGTGGCTCGGGTTCTATTTCGACGACACCGCCGGGCCGGCGGCGCGCTCGAACTATGCGCTGCGCGAGACGGCGCGGGCCGAGGCAGCCGCCAATCCGGGCGGGACCACCGCCGTTTCATGCTGCGGCGCCAATCCGGGCATGGTGTCGTGGTTCGTCAAGAAGGCGCTGCTCGATATCGCCCGCGATACCGGCGTGACGACGCCGGAGCCGACCGACCGCGAGGGCTGGGCGGCGCTGGCCCAGACGCTCGGCGTCAAGGGCGTCCACATCGCCGAGCGCGACACCCAGCGCACCAAGAAGCCAAAGCCGATGGACGTGTTCTGGAACACATGGTCGGTCGAGGGGTTCATTTCGGAAGGGCTGCAGCCGGCCGAGCTCGGCTGGGGCACGCACGAGACGTGGATGCCGGACAATGGCCGCACCCACGAGCAGGGCTGCGGCGCGGCGATCTACCTGCTGCAGCCGGGCGCCAATACCCGGGTGCGGACCTGGTGTCCGACGCCGGGGGCGCAGTACGGCTTCCTGGTGACGCATAACGAGTCGATCTCGATCGCCGACTATTTCACCGTCCGCGACGCGGCCGGCAAGGCGGTGTATCGGCCGACCTGCCACTATGCCTATCACCCGGCCAATGACGCGGTGCTCAGCCTGCACGAAATGTTCGGCCGCGCCGGCCAGCGCCAGGCCGCCATCCACGTGCTCGACGAGACCGAAATCGTCGACGGCATCGACGAGCTCGGCGTGCTGGTCTACGGCCACGGCAAGAACGCCTATTGGTACGGCTCGCAGCTGTCGATCGAGGAAGCCCGCAAGCTGGCGCCCTACCAGAACGCCACCGGCCTGCAGGTGTCCTCCGCCGTGCTCGCCGGCATGGTCTGGGCGCTGGAAAACCCCAATGCCGGCATCGTCGAAGCCGACGAAATGGACTGGCGCCGCTGCCTCGAGGTGCAGATGCCCTATCTCGGCCCGGTCAACGGCTACTACACCGACTGGACGCCGCTCGATCATCGCCCCGGGCTGTTCCCGGAAGATATCGACACGTCCGATCCGTGGCAGTTCCGCAACGTGCTGGTCCGCTGAACGCTTCCCCTTCTCCGGCCAAGCCGGGGAAGGGCCGCGCCCCGCCGCGCGCGGCCTTGAAAACCGGACGGGCGAACGCCTTTCGCCGCCGCCCGTCCCGATCCTCTCGCCTCCCCCCGATCCCCTCGCCTCCCCCCGATTGCCGCGCCCCACCCCGCCGCCCGAGCCGGATGGACGAGCCCGGCACGACCACGCCTTGTTCCGCACCCCCGCATGCGGGAAGATCGGGCGAAACGCCAGGCGATGGGGGGCTTCGGATGAGCTTCAAGGATCATTTTTCCGGGGTTGCCGCCGGATATGCGGCGTATCGGCCGAGTTATCCGGCCGCGCTGGCGGAACGGCTGGCGGCGATGTGCGGGCGGCATGAGCTGGCCGTCGATGTCGGCTGCGGCACCGGGCAGCTGTCGGTGTCGCTCGGCGAGCATTTCGCGCGGGTCGAGGCGAGCGATGCGTCGGCCGAGCAGGTCGCCAAGGCGACGCCGCATCCGCGCGTGCGCTACCGGGCGGCGCCGGCGGAGGCGCTGCCGGTCGGCGACGGCACGGCCGATCTGATCAGCGTGGCGCAGGCGGCGCACTGGCTCGACCTGCCGCGTTTTTATGCCGAGTGCCGACGGATCGCGCGGCCGGGCGGCGTGCTGGCGCTGATCACCTACGGCATTCTCTCGGTCGAGGGCCCGCCGGGGCCGGTGCTGGCGCGGTTCTATCACGATGTCGCCGGGCCGCACTGGCCGCCGGAGCGGGCGCATGTCGAGGCGGGCTATCGCACCTTGCCGTTCCCGTTCGACGAACTCAGCCTGCCGGCGACCGGGATGACCGCCGAATGGACGCTCCCGGAACTGCTCGGCTATGTCGGCACATGGTCGGCGCTGAAGCCGTTGCGGGCCGCCGAGGGCGAGGCGCCGCTCATGCGATTCGGCACGGAACTCTCGCAAAGCTGGGGCGACGGGACAATTCGGCGGCGGATCACCTGGCCGCTCTCGGGCCGGTTCGGCCGGCTGTGACGGCGGCGGCGCCGGCCTCTCCCCGCGAATTGACGGGTCGGCGTTGCGCGGCCATTGCGCTCGGGGGATCTGCCCTTACAATCGATCCGCGACGCACCTACATGGAATCCCATGCGTCGGGTGAACGGCGGACCGGCACGAAGGCTGCATGGATCATGGGGCTCTTCGGACGTGTCGCAAACCAGTCATCCGGTTCCGACGTAACCCTTGAGCGGGGGTCTTTCGCGATGCCGGTTTCGGGTCGCGCGCGGCTCGCCACCCCAGCAGACGAAGCCCGTGAAGCAATGAGCAGCAAGAACGACAGCAACGACAATGACGACACCGGCGATACCGGGACCGGCATTGCGACCAAGGTGAAGCCGAAAGCCAAGCGGCCGAGCCTCTATCGCGTCCTGTTGCTCAACGACGACTATACGCCGATGGAATTCGTGGTGCTGGTGCTGGAGCGTTTTTTCCAGAAGAACCGCGATCAGGCGACGCGCATCATGCTGCATGTCCACCATCACGGGGTGGGAGAGTGCGGTGTCTACACATACGAGGTCGCCGAGACCAAGGTGACCCAGGTCATGGATTTTGCCCGCAAACATCAGCATCCGCTGCAATGCGTGATGGAAAAGAAGTGAGGTAGCCACCCGTGCCTTCTTTCTCCCGCACTCTCGAAAAGGCCCTGCACCAGGCGCTGATGTATGCCAACGAGCGCCGGCAGGAATACGCCACCCTTGAACACCTGCTGCTGGCGCTGATCGACGATCAGGATGCCAGCGCCGTGATGAAGGCGTGCAACGTCAACCTTGAAAAGCTGCGCCGCGACCTGACCGAATACCTCGACACCGAGCTGGAGAACCTCGTCACCGAGTCGGGCGAGGATTCCAAGCCGACCGCCGGGTTCCAGCGCGTGATCCAGCGCGCGGTGATCCATGTGCAGTCGTCGGGCCGCGAGGAAGTCACCGGCGCCAACGTGCTGGTGGCGATCTTCGCCGAGCGCGAGAGCCATGCCGCCTATTTCCTGCAAGAGCAGGACATGACCCGCTACGACGCGGTCAACTACATCTCGCACGGCATCGCCAAGCGGGCCGGCATGTCGGAAACCCGACCGGCGCGCGGCGTGCCCGAGGAGGAAGCCGCCAAGCCGGAGGAGCCGGGCAATCCGGACGACGGCAAGAAGAAGACCGACGCCCTCACCGCCTATTGCGTCAACCTCAACGACAAGGCCAAGAAGGGCAAGATCGACCCGCTGATTGGCCGCGACAGCGAGGTCAACCGCACCATTCAGGTGCTGTGCCGGCGCTCCAAGAACAATCCGCTCTATGTCGGCGATCCCGGCGTCGGCAAGACCGCCATCGCCGAGGGCCTGGCGCGGCGCATCGTCAACGGTCAGGTGCCGGACGTGCTGCGCGGGGCGACGATCTTCGCGCTCGACATGGGCTCGCTGCTCGCCGGAACGCGCTATCGCGGCGATTTCGAGGAGCGGCTGAAGCAGGTGGTGAAGGAGATCGAGGACTATCCCGGCGCCATCATGTTCATCGACGAGATCCACACGGTGATCGGCGCGGGGGCGACCTCGGGCGGGTCGATGGATGCCTCGAATCTGCTGAAGCCGGCGCTGTCGTCGGGCGCGATCCGCTGCATCGGCTCGACCACCTACAAGGAATTCCGCCAGTTCTTCGAAAAGGACCGGGCGCTGGTGCGCCGCTTCCAGAAGATCGACGTCAACGAGCCGTCGATCCCGGACGCGATCGAGATCATGAAGGGCATCAAGCCCTATTTCGAGAAGCACCATCAGGTGCGCTACACCGCCGAGGCGATCAAGGCGGCGGTGGAACTGTCGGCGCGCTACATCAACGACCGCAAGCTGCCGGACAAGGCGATCGACGTCATCGACGAATCCGGCGCGGCGCAGATGCTGGTGCCGGAGAACAAGCGCAAGAAGGTCATCGGCCTGAAGGAGGTCGAGGAGACCATCGCCACCATGGCCCGCATCCCGCCGAAGTCGGTGTCGAAGGACGATGCCGAGGTGCTGGCCAACCTGGAGGCCGGGCTGAAGCGGGTTGTGTACGGCCAGGACAAGGCGATCGAGGCGCTCGCCTCGGCGATCAAGCTCGCCCGCGCCGGATTGCGCGAGCCGGAAAAGCCGATCGGCTCGTATCTGTTTGCCGGCCCGACCGGCGTCGGCAAGACCGAGGTGGCCAAGCAGCTCGCCGCGATCCTCGGGGTGGAGATGCTGCGGTTCGACATGTCGGAATACATGGAGCGGCACACGGTGTCGCGCCTGATCGGCGCGCCTCCCGGCTATGTCGGCTTCGACCAGGGCGGACTGCTGACCGACGGCATCGACCAGCATCCGCATTGCGTGCTGCTGCTGGACGAGATCGAGAAGGCGCATCCGGACCTCTACAACATCCTGCTGCAGGTGATGGACCACGGGCGCTTGACCGACCACAACGGCAAGCATGTGGACTTCAGGAACGTCATCCTGATCATGACCACCAATGCCGGCGCGGCCGATCTCGCCAAGGCGCCGATGGGCTTTAACCGGCTGCGACGCGAGGGCGACGACCACGAGGCGATCAACAAGCTGTTCACGCCGGAATTCCGCAACCGCCTCGACGCGACGATCACCTTCGGCAATCTGCCGATGGAAGTGGTCAATCAGGTGGTGGTCAAGTTCGTCATGCAGCTGGAGGCGCAGCTCGCCGATCGCGGCGTGACGTTCCAGCTGTCGCCGGACGCGATCAAGTGGCTGGCCGAGAAGGGTTACGACAACCAGATGGGCGCGCGGCCGCTCGGCCGGGTCATTCAGGAGCACATCAAGAAACCGCTCGCCGACGACATCTTGTTCGGCGTGCTGCGCAAGGGCGGCACGGTGAAGGTGACGGTGGAGACGCGCGAGGACGGCTCGACCGGGCTGAAGCTCGACGCGCTCGCCGACCTGCCGAAGCTGCTGCCGCCGCAGCCGGAGCCGGAAGTGAAGGCAAAGAAGCGGGCGGCGAAGGCCACCGGCAAGGCCGCGGCAAAGCCGAAGGGCAGCGGCAAGCCGTCGCCCAAGGTCGAAGCCGACGAAGGCTGATCCGACCGGCAGCGATCCCTGATTTCGCCCGCGAGGCCACCCGCCTCGCGGGCGCAATGCCGATTGGAGCCCCCTCCCCGGCCTGGCGGGCATCGGCGCGGCGCATGGGCAATTCGGACGCGGTGGCGCGATCCGGCCTCGCGACCGATTGCCTTTGCCGGCGGCGCGCGCCATTCTGCCGCGGCGCAAGACGTCGCCGCCCGGAAGCCCGCGAGGAGCGGTCGAACCGGGGCCGGCTCGCCGGCGAAGGCTTGATTTCGCTGCATTCCCTGGGGCAATTGCCGCGCAAATCAGCAACCGTCGCTCGGCAGCGACTCATTGCAATGGTCTATTTATTGTGCAATTGCACACAAACTAGACTGTTCGATGACCGCAAGCTGAGCGATGACCATGGGGGAGCGCCGCAAACTGCCTGAGGAATTGGCGGTTGCGTGCGACGGAAGGCTAACGGACCTAGTCTGGCACGACGTGTGCTAACAATTGGCGCGGGTCGGCTTCAGGCCGATCACCTCGCAAACGTTCGGGAGAGACCGGAGGCGATGAAGAAGATCGAGGCGATCATAAAGCCCTTCAAGCTCGACGAAGTGAAGGAAGCGCTGCAGGAGGTTGGCCTCCTCGGCATTACCGTCACCGAAGCGAAGGGCTTTGGACGACAGAAGGGCCATACCGAGCTTTATCGCGGCGCGGAATACGTCGTCGACTTTCTCCCCAAGGTGAAGGTCGAGATCGTTCTCCCCGACGAAATGGTCGAGAAGGCTGTTGATGCCATTCGCAAGGCGGCCCAAACCGGCCGCATCGGCGACGGCAAGATTTTCGTTTCGAATGTCGAAGAGGCCGTGCGTATCCGTACCGGCGAAACGGGGCTCGACGCGATCTGATCCACCGGTCCGCAACGGGGCCACGACGTGGCTCCGCTTGGGTCCGTTCCATGCCCGCCGTTGCCAGAGTCCGCATGAAGCGGCTTGATGCAGCGTCGGTTTTTAAACTCCTCAACCACTCAGAGGACCACGATGACCAAGACCGCCAAGGACGTCCTGAAGCTTTGCAAGGAGCAGGACGTCAAGTACATCGACTTCCGCTTCACCGATCCGCGCGGCAAGATGCAGCACGTGACGTTCGACATCACCTTCGTCGACGAGGAAACCCTCGAGGACGGCCTGATGTTCGACGGTTCGTCGATCGCCGGTTGGAAGGCCATCAACGAGTCCGACATGCTGCTGAAGCCGGATTGCTCGGCTTGCGCAATCGACCCGTTCTTCGCCCAGACCACGCTCGCCATCTTCTGCGACGTTCTCGAGCCGGTCACCGGCCAGCCCTATGGCCGTGACCCGCGCGGCATCGCCAAGAAGGCCGAAGAGTACGTCAAGACGCTCGGCGTCGGCGACACCGTCTTCGTCGGCCCGGAAGCCGAGTTCTTCATCTTCTCCGACGTCAAGTACGCCACCGACCCGTACAACACCGGCTTCAAGCTTGACGATCCGGAACTGCCGATCAACACCGACACCGAATACGAAGGCGGCAACCTCGGTCACCACGTGGCGACCAAGGGCGGCTACTTCCCGGTTCCGCCGGTCGACAGCTGCCAGGACATCCGCGGCGAAATGCTGGCGATGATGGCCAAGATGGGCGTCACCGTCGAGAAGCACCACCACGAAGTGGCGTCGGCCCAGCACGAGCTCGGCATGAAGTTCTCGTCGCTGACCTTCATGGCCGACCAGATGCAGATCTACAAGTACTGCATCCATCAGGTGGCCCAGGCCTACGGCAAGACCGCAACCTTCATGCCGAAGCCGGTGTTCGGCGACAACGGCTCGGGCATGCACGTCCACCTGTCGATCTGGAAGGAAGGCCAGCCGGTGTTCGCCGGCAACAAGTACGCCGACCTGTCGGAGACCTGCCTGTACTTCATCGGCGGCGTCCTCAAGCACGCCAAGGCGCTGAACGCCTTCACCAACCCGTCGACCAACTCCTACAAGCGCCTGGTCCCGGGCTATGAAGCGCCGGTGCTGCTCGCCTATTCGGCGCGCAACCGCTCGGCCTCGTGCCGTATTCCGTGGACGACCTCGCCGAAGGCCAAGCGCGTCGAAGTCCGCTTCCCGGATCCGACCGCCAACCCGTACCTCGCCTTCGCGGCGCTGCTGATGGCCGGCCTCGACGGCATCAAGAACAAGATCCATCCCGGCGAGGCGATGGACAAGAACCTCTACGACCTGCCGCCGAAGGAACTCAAGAAGATCCCGACGGTCTGCGGTTCGCTGCGTGAGGCGCTCGACTCCCTCAAGAAGGACAGCGCCTTCCTCACCGCCGGCGGCGTCTTCGAGCCGGACTTCATCGAGAGCTTCATCGAGCTCAAGATGGCCGAAGTCATGCGCTTCGAAATGACCCCGCACCCGGTCGAGTTCGAAATGTACTATTCCTGCTGATCGACCACGCGTCGTCAGCCGATCATCTCGCGGGGCGCCTTCGGGCGCCCCGTTTTTTGTCGCTTGTTCGCCTCAACAGGCGCTGCTAGGCTTTGTCCATGCGTCTTGCCGTCCTTGCCGACATTCATGGGAACGTGCTTGCCCTTGAGGCCGTCCTGGCGGATCTGGCACGTCGAGGCGGGGCGGATCTGACCGTCGATCTCGGCGATTGCGTCTCCGGGCCGCTTTGGCCGCGCGAAACCATGGACCTGCTGGATCGGCTGAAGCTGCCGACCGTGCGCGGCAATCACGATCGCTGGGTTGCCAGCCGGCCACGCGACCGCATGGGCGCGTCCGATGCGTTTGCCCATGACGAACTGAGCGAGGCGCAACGCCGGCGTCTTGGTCTGCTTCCGGGTGAACTGCGCCCTCTGGCCGATGTGCTGATGTTTCATGCGACGCCGGACAACGACACCCACTACCTGCTCGACCGGGTCGAGGCCGGCGGATTGCGCCGCGATGACCGCGCCTCGATCCGCGACAAGCTCGCGGGTCGTTCGGCGCGACTGATCCTGTGCGGCCACAGCCACCGCCCGGATCTCGTGCAGCTCGATGCCGATACGCTGATCCTCAACCCGGGCAGCGTCGGCTGCCCCGGCTATGACGACGATACGCCGCCGGCCCACGTGTCGGAATCAGGCGCGCCGTTTGCCCGCTATGCCCTGGTCGACATCGACGGCCCGCGCCTCGGCGTCGACCTGCTGGCCGTGCCATACGATCACGAAACGGCCGCCCACCGCGCCGAAGCCAACGGCCGGCCCGAATGGGCCTACGCCCTTCGCCACGGCTTCATGCCGACAGGCTGAAGCGGCGCCCGGACGAGGGCCGGTAGGGCGGCGCTGGTTCTCGCCGGCCTTGGTCATCCGGAACCGCCCGCCATCAACCCTCATCCGCCCTTCTGGCACCTTCTCCCGATCTCGGGAGAAGAAAAAACGCCTGCGCTTTCAAGCGGGTAGCAGGTGTGATCCGCCCTATTCCCATATCCCTTTCCTCTTTTCCCTTCTCCCCGCACCGTAGGTGCCTCTTGGAGGCGGTTGACTCCAAGAGCAGGAGAAGGTGCCCCGAAGGGGCGGATGAGGGGGGGGCGGAACGGCACATCGACCATCGCCAACGACAGCCATCGCATCCGCCGGACCGCGCCCCCTCCCCCCGAAAAAACGAAAAAGTCCCCCGCAACCCATCGGCCGCGGGAGACTGGAAACGTCGTTCCGGGGCGCGGCGATCCTGCCGTCGTCCGCCCCGCTCCAACCGTCGCCGGTCAGGCCGACGGCTGCGGCTCCAGGCCGTCCTCGCCGCCCTTCGGCCGGCCGGTGGTCGGCACCGCCGAAGTGCGCGGCGTCGACGGCTTGCTGTCATCACCGTCGCGGGTCGGGCGCTTGCCGGCGATCAGGTCCTTGATCTCGTCGCCGGTCAGCGTCTCGAATTCCAGCAGCGCCTCGGCCAGCGCGACGAAGTCGTCGTGCTTTTCCGTCAGGATCTTGCGCGCCGATGCATAGCCTTCCTCGATCAGCCGCCGCACTTCCTTGTCGATCTTGCGCGCGGTCTCCTCCGACAGGCTCTGCTGACGACCCATCGACATGCCCAGGAACACTTCTTCCTGATTGTTGTCGCCATAGGCCACCGTGCCGAGCTCGTCGGAATAGCCGAGCTGGGTCACCATCGCCCGCGCCATCTTGGTCGCCTGCTGGATGTCGCCCGACGCGCCGGAGGTGATGTTCTCCTTGCCGAAGATGATCTCCTCGGCGACGCGTCCGCCCATGGCCACCGCCAGATGCGAGGTATATTCGACATAGCGCATCGAGTAGCGGTCGCCTTCCGGCAGGAACTTCACCATGCCGAGCGCGCGGCCGCGCGGAATGATCGTCGCCTTGTGCACCGGCAGGCCGGCCGGCACGTTGAGGCCGACAATGGCGTGACCGGCCTCGTGATAGGCGGTCAGCTTCTTCTCGGCGTCGGACATCGCCATCGACTTGCGCTCGGCGCCCATCATGACCTTGTCCTTGGCGTCCTCGAATTCCTTCATCGAGACGAGGCGCCGGCCGCGCCGGGCGGCAAGCAGTGCCGCCTCGTTGACGAGGTTCATCAGGTCGGCGCCGGAAAAGCCGGGGCAGCCGCGGGCGATGATGCGCAGATCGACGTCCGGCGCCAGCGGCACCTTGCGCACATGCACCTTGAGGATCTTCTCGCGGCCGTTGACGTCCGGGTTCGGCACGACGATCTGCCGGTCGAAGCGGCCCGGACGCAGCAGCGCCGGGTCGAGCACGTCCGGACGGTTGGTCGCGGCGATGATGATGATGCTCTCGTTCGGCTCGAAGCCGTCCATCTCGACCAGCAGCTGGTTCAACGTCTGCTCGCGCTCGTCATTGCCGCCACCGAGCCCGGCGCCGCGATGCCGACCGACCGCGTCGATTTCGTCGATGAAGATGATGCAGGGCGCGTTCTTCTTCGCCTGCTCGAACATGTCGCGCACGCGGCTGGCGCCGACGCCGACGAACATCTCGACGAAGTCCGAACCCGAAATGGTGAAGAACGGCACATTGGCCTCTCCGGCGACGGCACGCGCCGTCAGCGTCTTGCCGGTGCCGGGCGGGCCGACCAGCAGCACGCCGCGCGGGATGCGGCCGCCGAGCCGCTGGAACTTCTGCGGATCACGCAGGAACTCGACGATCTCCTGCAGGTCTTCCTTGGCCTCGTCGATGCCGGCGACGTCCTCGAAGGTGATGCGCCCATGCGCCTCGGTCAGCAGCTTGGCCTTGGACTTGCCGAAGCCCATCGCCTTGCCGCCCGCCCCGCCTTGCATTTGTCGCATCACGAAGATCCAGACGCCAAGGATCAGCAGCATCGGCAGCGCGTTGATCAGGATGTTGATCAGCGAGAAGTCTTCGCCCTGCGCCCGAGCCGAGATCTGCACGTTCTTGGCGCGCAGCACGTCGACATACTGCGCATGCAGCGGCGCGTAGGTCTGGAAATTGCTGCCGTTGGAATACTCGCCCGACACCTGCTGCCCGGCTATCGTCACCCGCTTCACCTCGCCGCGTTCGACCGCGTCGAGAAACTGCGAGAACGCCACGTCGGTGCTGCCGCCGGAGCCGCGTCCCGGGCTCTGGAACAACTGGAACAGGGCGATCAACAGCAAACCAATGATGACCCAAAGAGCGAAATTGCGAAGATTGGCGTTCATCGGAGTTCCTTGGACTACGGCCGGCCTCTGGCCGTCGGACGGGGCGCTCGCTGCGTCATCTCGAAGCGACCCGTCGGAGTGTTGCAGCCAATGTAAGGTCGCGGGGGTCGAAAGGGAAGGACGCGAATGAACAAGAGCGATCAGAGTTAATTAAAACAGCCGGCTTTTTGCCGTTCCCGCGGCCTCGCGGGCGTCACGGCCCTGTCATTTCCCCCCGTACCGCAAAGGAATCCGCCGCGCGCGGCATCAGTCGGGTCGAACCCGCACGAATCCTGCCTTGTGCGCACTCGCTTCGCGGCGACGATGCTGCTAGTGTCCCGCCCCGTCGTCGCCCCGGTCGCCTACCTGCCCGGGGTCATCGCTGTTTTCGTCCAGACCCGGCGTTTCACCAACGCCGGCGTGGTGGCGCGGGCGCGGGCTTTAGAAAAACACATCGGGGTCAAGTTCATCATGGCGAATGTGGTCGTCGTCGGGTCGCAATGGGGCGATGAAGGCAAGGGCAAGATCGTCGACTGGCTGTCGGAACGCGCCGACGTGGTCGTGCGCTTTCAGGGCGGCCACAATGCCGGCCACACGCTGGTCATCGACGGCGTCTCCTACAAGCTGTCGCTGCTGCCCTCCGGCGTCGTCCGCCCCGGCAAGCTCGGCGTCATCGGCAACGGCGTCGTCCTCGACCCGCATCACCTCGTCGCCGAGATCGCCAAGCTCGCCGGTCAGGGCGTCGCCGTTTCGCCGGCGACCCTCAAGATCGCCGAGAACGTGCCGCTGATCCTCGCCCTGCACCGCGAACTCGACCAGCTGCGCGAAAGCGCCAGCGCCGCCGCCAAGATCGGCACCACCGGCCGCGGCATCGGCCCGGCCTATGAGGACAAGGTCGGACGCCGCGCCATCCGGTTGATGGACCTGAAGAACCGCGACACCCTTCGGACCAAGATCGACCGCCTGCTCGCCCATCACAATCCGCTGCGTCGCGGCCTCGGCGTCGCCGAGATCGCCGCCGAGGCGGTGTTCGACGAACTGATGGCCGTCGCCGATCAGGTCCTGCCCTACATGGACGTCACCTGGCGCCTGCTCGACGAGCGTCGCCGCGCCGGCGACCGTATCCTGTTCGAGGGCGCCCAGGGCGCGCTCCTCGATGTCGATCACGGCACCTATCCCTATGTGACCTCATCCAACACCGTCGCCGGCAACGCCGCCACCGGCGCCGGCCTCGGCCCGGGCGCCATCGGCTACGTCCTCGGCATCACCAAGGCCTACACCACGCGCGTCGGCGAGGGTGCCTTCCCCACCGAGCAGACCGGCGAGGTCGGCGATTTCCTCGGCACGCGCGGCCATGAGTTCGGCACCGTCACCGGCCGCAAGCGCCGCTGCGGCTGGTTCGACGCCGTGCTGGTGCGCCAGACCGTCCGCGTCAGCGGCATCAACGGCATCGCCCTGACCAAGCTCGACGTGCTCGACGGCATGAAGGAAATCCTGATCTGCGTCGGCTACGAGCTCGACGGCGTCGCCTACGACTACCTGCCCGCCGGCCACCACGAACAGACCCGCCTGACCCCGGTCTACGAGCGCTTCGAGGGCTGGGAGGGCACCACCGCCGGCGCCCGCAGCTGGTCCGAGCTGCCGGCCCAGGCGATCAAGTATGTCCGCCGAATCGAGGAACTGATCGGCGCCCCGGTGGCGCTGCTGTCCACCAGCCCCGAGCGCGACGACACGATTCTCGTCCAGGACCCGTTCCAGGACTGAATTGACGCATGCGGCGAGCGCGCCCGGCCGCCCGCTCGCCGCGAATGCCCCGCATCGACATCCATGCCGCTGTTGCTGTGACTATTTTCCGACAGGAATGACTTAATTTTCCGATGTCGCCCGCCCTCATTGCAAGCCATGCCTTGAAACGGGCATCTTGTCGGGCGAGCAGGTTTCGACCTGATGGCATTTGCCGGAGACAGGCGCATTGGTCCCGTCGCGGCAGTGAGCGTCTCCGTCATCCGTCGGCATCGCTGGGTGTTGGCGGAACGCGGGATTGGGTTGGTCGATCCGGTGCGGACGGTTGACAGTCGGTCGACGAGATCCCAAACCGTCATGAGGGGCTTGATCCCGGGGCGCGTTGCGCACCGGACCGGGCCCGCGGACTCGAGGGGAAAAGATGGCGGACTACTATGCCGTATTGAAGCGCGCGATTTCGGCCCTGCCCGAGCCGACGGGCGAAGCGCGCCGCGCCATCTATGAAAAGGCGCGCGCCGCGCTGGTCAATCAGCTGAAGTCGTTCGACCCGCCGCTCCCCGCTTCCGAGATCACCAAGCAGCGCCTGGCGCTGGAAGACAACATCCGCAAGGTCGAGGGCGAGGCCGCCCGCGGCCATCTGGCCGGCGGTCCGCCCCGCCCCGCCACCCCGGCACCGGCGCCGCCCGCCGCCACGGTTCCGCCGCCGGCCGCCAACGCGCCGCCGCTGCCGCGCGACGCCACGCTGCGCCGGCCCGAGGACATCGCCACCAATACCCAGGTGCTGAAGGACGCGGTGAAGCAGGCCCAGGGCCTCGGCACCGCCACCCACGAGACTGCCCGCGCCGCCCGCGAGGCGCTCGGCATGACGCCCCAGGCCGAGCCGGTCCGCCGCGAACCGACCATGACCGAACCTGCGCCGTCGCAGGCGCCCGCCACCGATCAGCCGACGCCGCCGCCGGTCGAGCCGCCGAAGCCGGCCCCGGTCCAGACCGCGCCGACGCCGGCCATCGTCGCCGAGCCGGCTTTCGCTCCGCTGGAAGAGCGCCACGTCAACAAGCGCAGCGCCGTGCTGGTCGCCGCTGTCGTTCTGCTCGGCATCGTCGCGGCCGGTATCGGCATCTATTCGCAGCGCACCGCCCTGAGCGCCCTGTTCGCGCCGAAGAGCGCGCCGATGGAGGCCTCCAAGCCCACCGCCGCCGCCAACCTGGCGCCGAAGAACACCGATCGTCTGCTGGGTGACGACGGCCAGCCGCTGCCGCAGCCGCAGGGCGTGCGCACCGTGCCGGTGCAGACCATCACCCCCGACGGCACCCCTGCCCCGGCCCCCGCGCCGGTGACCAACCCGGCCGCGACCGCCGCCGCTCCGACGACACCGCCTTCGGCCGCCGCCACTCCCGCAACCCCGGCCATCTCGACGCCGGGTCCGCTGGTCGCCCACCGCGTCATCCTCTACGAGGAAGGCGTCATCGGCTCCAACCAGGGCAGCGTCGCCAACGGCACGGTCGTCTGGCAGGTCACCCGAGAGCCAGCGGCCAATGGCGCCCAGCAGACGACCCTCAAGGCCCGTGTCGAGATCACCGAGCGCAGCCTCGTGGCGTTGCTGACCATCCGTCCCAACTCCGATCCCGCCCTGCCGGCCAGCCACATGGTCGAGGTCAAGTTCGAGACCGGCCCGAACTTCCCCGGCAAGGCCATCCGCAACCTCCCCGGCGTCATCATGAAGCCGACCGAAAGCGGCCGCGGCGATCCCTTGTCCGGCGCCGCCGTGCCGATCGGCAACGGCCTTTTCTGGATCGCGCTGTCGTCGCCCGAGGCCGACAAGAACCGCAATCTGTCGCTGCTGCGCGAGCGCGGCTGGATCGACCTGCCGATCATTTACGAAACCGGCCGTCGCGCCATCCTGACCATCGAGAAGGGAACCGCAGGCGAACGCGCCGTCAACGACGCAATCACCGCCTGGGGCGGCTGAAACTGCCTCGTTTCCCCTCCCCGTTACGGGGCGGGTGGCGCCGAAGGCGCCGGGTTGGATGGTTTGCACCGAGGGTGGACTTGAGTCCGCGCCCCGGGCAGGCGCCCCCCCTCCGGCGGCATCAGCCGTCACTTCTCCCAAAAAGGCGAGGAAATTGTCGGCAAGGCTACCGGTCGCCGCCTCACCCTCCCCGCCCCACCCGCCAAAACGCAAACAGGCCGCATCGCGCGGCCCGTTTCGATTCCGGTCGGTGGTGGCCCCAGTCTCATTCGACGTCGTCGACCACCACGTCGGCCCCGCCGGCGACGCGCTGCGCCAGTGATGCCGCCATGAACGCGTCGAGGTCGCCGTCGAGGATGTCCGACGGCGCCGTCGAGGTGACGCCGGTGCGCAGGTCCTTCACCATCTGGTAGGGCTGCAGCACATAGGAACGAATCTGGTGGCCCCAGCCGATGTCGGACTTCGACGCCGCTTCCGCCATCGCCTTCTCTTCGCGCTTCTTCATTTCCTGTTCGTACAGGCGCGCCTTCAGCATCTGCCACGCCGTCGCCCGGTTCTGGTGCTGCGAACGACCGTTCTGGCAGGCAACCGCGATGCCGGTCGGAATATGGGTGATGCGCACCGCCGAATCGGTGGTGTTGACGTGCTGGCCGCCGGCGCCGGACGAGCGGTAGGTGTCGATCCGGCATTCGGACTCGTTGATCTGGATGTCGATCGAATCGTCGATCACCGGATAGACCCACACCGAGGCAAACGACGTCTGCCGCCGTGCATTGGCGTCGAACGGCGAAATCCGCACCAGGCGATGCACGCCCGATTCGGTCTTCAGCCAGCCATAGGCGTTCTCGCCCTTGATCAGCATCGTCGCCGACTTGATGCCGGCCTGTTCGCCCGGCAGCTCCTCGATCAGCTCGACCTTGAAGCCGCGCCGCTCGGCCCAGCGCCGGTACATCCGCTGCAACATCTCGGCCCAGTCCTGGCTTTCGGTGCCGCCAGCGCCGGGATGCAGCTCGATATAGGTGTCGTTGCCGTCGGCCTCGCCCGACAGCAACGCCGCGATCTGCCGCTTGGCGACATCCGCCTTCAGCTGCACCAGCCCGGCCTCGGCCTCGGCGATGGTGGCTTCGTCGCCTTCCATCTCACCAAGTTCCATCAGCGTCAGATTGTCGTCGAGATCGCGCGCGATCTCCCTGACCGTCTTGATCGACGCATCGAGCCCGTTGCGCTCGCGCATCAGCTTCTGCGCATTGGTCGGGTCGTTCCACAGGTCGGGGTCTTCCGACAGGGCATTCAGCTCATCGAGCCGTTTCAGCGCGACATCCCAGTCAAAGATGCCTCCTCAGCAGGCTGAGGGCCTGCTGGATCGAGTCCACGACGGACTGGATCTCTGCTTTCATCACGTGCCTCGCGGCGGGTTTGGCAAACCCGGTAAAATCAAAAACGCGGCGGACCCTATGTCAGGGCCGGTCGCGCCGCAATCGCAAAAACATCAAACCGCCCGTAAACAACAGCAATCGCGGCTGTGCCTCCCGGTCGTCCCGGTCGAGGCTCAGTAGAGCCCGCCCGGCGCCAGCTGCTTCTCCAGCTGGGGCGTCACCTTGTTGCCGGAAGACGGCGCCTCGCCATATTCCGTGCCGTCCATGCCGATCACCGAGAAGTAGTCCGGCGGCGCCGTACCCGGCTTGAAGCCTTCCATGATCGTCGCATCGTCGCCCGCGCCCGAGCGCAACCCGGTCTTGCGGTTGATCGCCACCAGCCGCAGGCCTTCCGGCACGCGGAACTCCACCGGCGGCGCGTTCTTCAGCGCGTTCTCGAAGAACTCCTTGACGATCGGCGCCGCCAGATGGCCGCCGGTCTGGCCCTTGCCCATCGGCCGCGGATTGTCGAAGCCGATATAGGCGCCGGCGACCAGATCCGGCGTATAGCCGATGAACCAGGCGTCGCGCTCGTCATTGGTCGTGCCGGTCTTGCCGGCGAGCGGCCGCCCGAGGCTCTTCATGATCGTCGCCGTGCCGCGCTGCACCACGCCTTCCATCATTGAGGTGATCTGGTAGGCGGTCATCGGATCGAGCACCTGGTCGGAATTGTCGACCAGCGTCGGCTCCGCCTGCTGCGCCCAGGTGCGCGCCTCGCACCCCTGACACTCGCGCTTGTCGTGCTTGAAGATCGTGCGGCCGTAGCGATCCTGAATGCGGTCGATGAACGACGCCTTCACATAGCGCCCGCCATTGGCGATCGTCGCATAGGCGGTGGTCATCCGCAGCAGCGTGGTTTCATAGGCGCCGAGCGAATTGGCAAGGAACGGCGGCAGCTTGTCGTAGATGCCGAAGCGCTTGGAATATTCCGCCACCAGCGGCATGCCCATGTCCTTGGCCAGCCGCACCGTCATGGTGTTGCGCGACTGCTCGATGCCGACGCGCAGCGTCGACGGGCCATAGAACTTGCCGGAATAGTTCTCCGGTCGCCACGGCGGCAGGCCCGGCCCCTGCGGCAGTTCGATCGGCGCGTCAAGCACCACGCTCGACGGCGTATAACCATTGTCGAGCGCGGCGGCATAGATGAAAGGCTTGAACGACGAGCCCGGCTGGCGCTTCGCCTGCGTCGCCCGGTTGAACTCGGACTGGGCGTAGGAGAAGCCACCCGACACCGCCAGCACGCGTCCGGTATGCGGGTCCATCACGATCAGCGCGCCGCCCACTTCCGGGATCTGCCGCAACCGATAGGCAATCCGGTCGCCCGCCTGCGCCGGCAGCTTCTGCACGAACACCACGTCGCCGGCCTGCACCACGTCGACGGCGGTCTTCGGGCTGTTGCCGCGCCGGTTGGTCTCGGGATCGTAGCGCCGAGCCCACTTCATGTCCGCAAAATTGATGATGCCGCGCGCCCGTTCGGTGCTGACGGCACCGCCGGACAGCTTGGCCGGCTGCAGGCCGATGTCGGCATATTGCGGCGTCACGGCCAGCACCACCGCCAGCTGCCATTCCGGCACGTCTGACAATCCCTTGACCTCGGCCAGCTTCGGCCCCCAGTCGCCGGCATAGAGATCGATCTTGGTGACCGGCCCGCGGAAGCCCTGGTCGACGTCGTATTCCATCAGGCCGTCCATCAGCGCCTTGCGGGCAAACACCTGCATCTTCGGGTCGAGCGTCGTGCGCACGCTCAGGCCGCCCTCGTAGAGGCCCTTCTCGCCGTACATTTCGCCCAGTTCGCGGCGAACCTCCTCGGCGAAATAGTCCGAAGCCGCCACCTGCGGCCCGGTCTGGCGCTGCTGCACCTTCAGGCCTTCGGCCTTGGCCTTGGCGCCGGCATCGGGCTCGATAAATTTGTTCTCGACCATCTGGTCGATCACCCAGTTGCGACGCTCGATCGCCCGCTCGGGATAGCGGAACGGATGGTAGTTGTTCGGCCCCTTCGGCAGCGCCGCCATATAGGCGGCCTCGGCGATGGTCAGCTCGTGCACCGACTTGTCGAAATACACCAGCGACGCCGCCGCGATTCCATAGGAGCCGAGGCCGAGGAAAATCTCGTTCAGATAGAGTTCGAGGATCTGGTCCTTGGTGAACGACTGCTCGATTCGCCGCGCCAGGATCGCTTCCTTCACCTTGCGGTCGACGGTCTGCTCCGACGAGAGCAGGAAGTTCTTGGCGACCTGCTGGGTGATCGTCGACGCGCCCTGCGGCCGCCGGCTGCCGCCCTTCAGGTAACCCTGCAGGTTGGTGTAGACGGCCCGTCCGATCGACATCAGGTCGACGCCGGCGTGGTCGTAGAAATTCTTGTCCTCGGCGGCGAGAAACGCGTTGCGCACCAGCGGCGGCACCGCCTGGATCGGCAGGAACATCCGGCGTTCATGGGCGAATTCGGTGATCAGCGCTCCGTCCGAGGCGTGGATGCGCGTCATCACCGGCGGCTCGTACTTCTTCAATCCTTCATAGCTCGGCAGATCGGCCGAGACATGGCGATAGCCGAGCCAGACAGCGCCGGCCACCGCCAGCACCACCACCGATCCGATGCCGAAAAGGTAGCCAAGGAATCGAATCAGGAACATGCCTGCTTCCCACCATTCCCGCGCCGTCGAAGCGGTCGCGGTCTTATGGACGCCCGAAACCCGGACGCCCGCCCATGTAACGAGAGACGATGTGACAAGATACTAAACGCCACCCGCACGGCCAAGGCGCCGCCAAGGGTTACATCCAGCTTATTTGTGGCGTTGGTGCGGCGAGAGCCGGGTTTCCGCCTGCATCGGCTGCCGATGTAGCTCAGACGCCCCCCCGAGGCAAAGCGCCACGGCTTTCGCCACACCGATATCGACAATGTGCTGATATCGGCGCCAAGCGACCCAACAAGGCCGGCACGCCTGGATTTAGCCCTCACTCAAGCCTAAACTTTTACAATCACACGGTAAAATGCAACTCGACACGGCCGGCGCGCCTGTTCGCCATTCGAACCGTTCCGGCTCCGGTTCCCCTGCCCCGAATCAGCCGCCGCCGGCGCCGCGCCGATATCGCTCGCCATGCCGCGCCGCCCGGCCGAATTCTTTGCGCAATCAGTCGGATTATCCGCTTGCATCCCCATCCCGTCGCCGTGCTAGCGTTCGCCGCAGCAAGAGCCCGCCGCTTGACGGACTCATGGATCGGCTCGCCCGGACCGCGCCGCAATCGGCGCCCTCCCGCCCGCAAAGACCCGGTAAACGGGCCCGGCGGGCTCTCGCGGGACGATCCCTCGGGGGGAGTGGCAGTCACCATGCAATCGCACACCGCGCATCGTGGCGCCAGCCCGGACGAGCCGAGCTTCGCCGAACTGTTCACGCCCAAGCTGGTGACGTCCCTGCGCGAGGGCTATGACCTGCGGCGCCTCGTCGCCGACCTGATTGCCGGCCTGACCGTCGCCATCGTCGCCCTGCCGCTGTCCATGGGCATTTCCATCGCCGCCGGCGTCGGCCCGGAGCGCGGCCTGTTCACCGCCATTGTCGGCGGCATCATCATTTCCGCCCTCGGCGGCAGCCGCTTCCAGATCGGCGGCCCGGCGGCGGCGTTCATCGTCATCGTCTACGGCATCGTCGACAAGCACGGCTATGACGGCCTGGCGCTCGCCACCTTCATGGCCGGCGCCATGCTGGTCGCCATCGGCTATCTGCGCCTCGGCACCTATATCAAGTACATCCCCTATCCCGTGACGATCGGTTTCACCGCCGGCATCGGCGTCACCATCTTCGTCTCGCAGATCGCCGAGATCTTCGGCCTGACCGTCGCCAAGATGCCGGGCGAGTTCATCGAGAAGATCGAGACGCTGTGGCATGCCGCGCCCTCGGTCAACCTCCAGACCCTGGTACTGTCGCTCGCCGCGATCGGCTTCATCCTGACCCTGCGCAAGGTCCGCCCGCGCTGGCCCGGCCTGCTGTTCGCCGTCATCCTCGGTGCCGTGATCGCGGCGGCATTTCACCTCGATGTCACCACCGTCGGCTCCCGCTTCGGCTCGATCCCGCGCGCCCTGCCCTCCCCGTCCCTGCCCGACCTCAGTCTCGCCAAGATCCAGGCGGTGTTCCCGTCCGCCGTCACCATCGCCCTGCTGGCCGGCATCGAGTCGCTGTTGTCCGCCGTCGTCGCCGACGGCATGACCGGCCGCCGCCACCGCTCAAACTGCGAACTGGTCGCCCAGGGTTTCGCCAACATGGCCTCGCCGCTGTTCGGCGGCATCCCGGTCACCGGCACCATCGCCCGCACCGCCACCAACATCCGCTCCGGCTCGACCGGGCCGATGTCCGGCATCCTGCATGCGGTGTTCGTGGCGTTGATGATGCTGCTGTTTGCCCCCTGGGTGGTCTATGTGCCGCTGGCGGTCCTCGCCGCCATCCTGGTGATCGTCGCCTGGAACATGATGGAAATGCACGTCATCGTCCGGTTTCTTCGGTTTTCGAGCTGGGGCGACCGGCTGGTGCTGCTCGCCACCCTCGGCGTCACCGTGTTCTTCGATCTGATGCTCGGCATCGAGGTCGGCGTGGTGATGGCGGCGTTCCTGTTCATGCATCACATGGCGGAGGCGGTCGAGGTCCAGTCCCCCGGCCACGCGACGCTGATCGATCGCGATCAACCCGACGACACCGCCCACCCGTTTGCCAAGCCGACAATCCCCGACGACGTGCTGGTCTATCGCATTTCCGGGCCGTTCTTCTTCGGCGCCGCCAGTCAGGTCTCCACCGCCATGGCCCGCACCACCGGCCGGCCGCGCCTGCTGATCTTCGATTTCTCCGGCGTTCCGCTGATGGATTCGACCGGCGCCGCCACCCTGCGCGGCATCATCGAGGATGCCCAGAAGCGCGACACCCGCGTCGTGCTGGCCGGCATGTCTTATCCGGTCCGCCGCAGCCTCGTGCGCTTCGGCATTCACCGCCCCCACGTCAATGTCTTCACCGCGCCGAGCGTCGAAGCGGCACTGTCGCGCAACGACGCCACTGGTGAGTTGGCGGATTGACGCCGCGGCCGACGCCCTGCCCGCGCCGCGCCGCAAGGTCGCGGCGCCCTCATCCCACCTGAAATAAGCGGGTTTGCGACTGGCCCGCGCCGCATCGGCGCGCTAAACCTGCCATCATCCGCGCAACACCGGGCGCGACAGCGGCGGCTTCGGCAATGCGCGGCCGGCTCGTCCCTCGCGCCGGATCGCCGCCGCAGCACCCGCCTGCCGCCCAGAGGAGAGCCCGCCCATGTCGTCCATCGAAGCCCAGGGTCAATCCGCCGCCGCGCCGTCGCCGCGGCCGCAGGTCGCCGCCCGGTTCGATGTGGCCGTCGTCGGCGGCGGGCCGAGCGGCCTCGCATCCGCGATCCTCGCCGCCCGCGCCGGTTTCTCCACCGCCCTCGTCGCCCCCCTCGGCCAATGGGACGATGCCCGCACCACCGCCTTGCTCGCCGGCTCGATGACCATGCTGGAACGCATGGGCCTCGCCGAAGCCGTCGCCGCCAAGGGTCAGATGCTGCGGGTGATGCGGCTCGTCGACGACACCGGCCGGCTGATCCGCGCCCCGGAAGTGGCGTTCGAGTCGTCCGAGATCGGCCTGCCGACCTTCGGCTACAACATCGCCAATATCGACCTCAACACCATCCTGCTCGACGCCGCCCGCGCCACCGCCGGCCTGACGCTGATCGACGCCAAGCTCGACCAGGCCTCGACCGGCGAAGCGGCCACCACCCTGACCCTCGACGACGGCCGGGTGCTGACTGCCCGCCTGATCGTCGGCGCCGACGGCCGCAAGTCGAAATGCCGCGACGCCGCCGGCATCGACGTGCGCCAGTGGACCTATCCCCAGGCCGCCATGGTGATGAACCTCGCCTGCGCCGCCCCCCACGACGACATTTCTACCGAGTTCCACGGCCGCAACGGCCCGTTCGTGCTGGTGCCGCTGCCCGGCAACCGCATCTCGATCGTGCTGGTCGAGGCGCCGGCCACCATCGAGCGCCTCAACGGCCTCGACGATGCCGCCCTTGCCCGCGAGCTCGAGACCCGCGCCCATTCCCTGCTCGGCCGCTTCACCATCGAGGGCCGCCGGCAGGTCTATCCACTGTCGGCGATGACCGCCAGGACCTTCGGCCGCAACCGCGTCGCGCTGGTCGGCGAGGCCGCGCACGTCTTTCCGCCGATCGGCGCCCAGGGCCTCAACCTCGGCCTGCGCGACGGCGCCACCCTCGGCGACCTGCTCGATAAGGCAGGCAAGGCCGGCGAGGACCCCGGCGGCGGCGCCATGCTTGCCGCCTATGACCGCGCCCGCGCCATCGACATCAACAGCCGCACCGCCACCGTCGACACCGTCAATCGCGCCCTGCTGTCCGAGCATCTGCCGGCCCAGGTGGCGCGCGGCTTCGGGCTGTGGGCGGCGAAATCGATTCCGCCGCTGCGCCGGCTGATGATGCGCGAGGGCATGGTGCCGACTTTCGCCACGCCAAGGCTGATGCGCGGCACGGTTCCGCGCTGATCGAAACCCGCCGGCCCGCAGCCCGAACGCAAACGGCGCCTCGGTCTGAATGGACCGAAGCGCCGTTTTCATGTCTTGCGACCGGGGGCGGGACCGGGGGGCACCGGCCGGGGCGTCGGTCGCGACTTATCAAATCGATCGAGGAATTCCGGCGCGGAACGGAAGCGCACCGGCGTTCTGAAACTCCCTCAACGAATGCGTTGCTGGAAACCCGGATCGAACGCCGCGTCTCGGCGTTCTTGACCATTGGTCGCGGCGGCAGTCCTCCGGGTTCAAGCCGGCTCGATCTTTTTCCAAAATTTTCCGCGGCCGGCTTTGGGCGCCATCAACCAAGTTCCGTGTCAACGCTGGCGAGGGGCTATTCGTCGCGCCTGCCTTCAGGTAAACAAGATGTAAACGCAGGACTGCGCCTGCGATACCGCCCATTGCTCAATTCGGGATTGTCGACCAATGCGAATTGCCCTTATCGCCGCCTGCCTTCTGATCGGCATTCCCCTCGGCGGCTGTGCCAGCGGTCCGCAGGGCGGGCTGCTCAGGCCGATGAAGCATCCCGCCGGGTTGATGAAGACCATCACCATCCTCGCCGCGACCACCCGCGCGCCGGCAACGCCGGAGGAGCCGGGCGCCATCTACAACGGCGAGCGCGGCGATGCGCTGACCTTCGCCGAGCTGGAAATCAACATCCCGCTCGACCGCGAGAAGGGCAAGCTCGAGATCGCCGAGGGCGAGCCGGACCCGCGCATTCATTTCGCCCTGGTCGCTTCGCGCCCGATCACCCTCGAACAGTTCAAGGCGGCGCTGCATGACCCGAGCCGCTATGGCGGCTTGCCGCGCCGGGCGCTGGTGTTCACCCACGGCTACAATACCAAATTCGATGCCGCCGTGTTCCGCTTCGCCCAGATCGCCGCCGACATGGACTTCAAGGGCGTGCCGGTTCTTTTCAGTTGGCCCTCGCGAGGCATCATCCGCGACTATGGCTACGATCGCGACTCGGTCGCCTACAGCCGCGACGCCCAGCAGTTCACCATGACCACCGTCGCCGAGGACAAGGCGATCTCCGGCCTCGACATCTTCGCCCACTCCATGGGCAACTGGCTGACCATGGAAACCCTGCGGCAGATGTCGATCCAGGACGAAAAGGTCGTCCGCCCCAAGATCGGCACCGTGGTCATGGCCGCACCCGACATCGACATGGACGTGTTCAAGACCCAGACCGGCCGCATCGGCCCGCTGAAGTCGAAGCTGGTGATCTACGCCTCCACCGACGACCGGGCGCTGGCGCTGTCGCAGTTCCTGTTCGGCGGCAAGGCCCGTGTCGGCAACACCGGCGACCTGAGTGAATTCAAGAAGTTGGGGATCGAGGCCCACGATCTCAGCGCCGTCGAAAGCGGCGCATTCGAGAAGCACGGCAAGGCCTTCGGCGATCCCAACACCATCGCCAGCATCGGCCAGATGGTCGCCGATCGCACCGAGGATAGCCCGAACCTCGTTCACGCCGTCGGCGGCGTGCTGACATTGCCGGTGCGCATGCTTGGCCTGAGCAATCAGAACAGCCAGTAACGCTTGAGGCCGAAGCGCCGAAGCTCCGGCCTCGAGGGACACGCGAAATCTATATCCCGATCTGGAACCATGCGACGTTCGCGTCGTCAACACCGTCGCTCGCGTCAAATTCCCGATGGTCTCCCGCTGCGTCCGCCGCAACCGCGCCGGCCGCAAGTTCGGCGGTGACCGCCGTCCCGGAATCACGCCGGACCGCCGGCGCGACCTCGATCCCCTTGGACCGAAACCCGCCCGGCGTGATCGGCATCAATGCAGGATCTGGCTGAGGAACAGCTTGGTGCGTTCGTGCTGTGGGTTGGAGAAGAACGCCAGCGGCTCGTTCTGCTCGATGATCTGCCCCGCGTCCATGAAGATCACCCGGTTCGCCACCTGACGGGCAAAGCCCATTTCGTGGGTAACGCACAGCATGGTCATGCCCTCGTTGGCGAGCGACACCATGGTGTCGAGCACCTCCTTCACCATTTCCGGATCAAGCGCCGAGGTCGGCTCGTCGAACAGCATGATCTTAGGGCTCATGCACAGCGACCGCGCGATCGCCACGCGCTGCTGCTGTCCGCCCGAAAGCTGACCGGGATACTTCGCCGCCTGCTCGGGAATGCGCACCCGCTTGAGGAAGTGCATCGCCACCTCCTCGGCCTCCTTCTTCGGCATCTTCTTCACCCAGATCGGCGCCAGGGTGCAGTTTTCCAGCACCGTCAGATGCGGGAACAGGTTGAAGTGCTGGAACACCATGCCGACATCGCGGCGGATCTCGTCGATCCGCTTCAGGTCGTTGGTCAGCTCGACATTGTCGACCACGATCGACCCCTGCTGGTGTTCCTCCAGCCGGTTGATGCAGCGGATCATCGTCGACTTGCCGGAGCCGGACGGGCCGCAGATGACGATGCGCTCGCCCTTCATCACCTTCAGATTGATATCCTTCAGCACATGAAAGTCGCCGTACCACTTGTTGACGCCGGTCATCTGCACGGCGACCTCGTTGGCGGAGATCGTCGCGGGCTTGGCGGCAGTCACGGTGTCTTCGGTCATTGACATCGGTTTCCTCGATCATGTCAGCGCTTATGGCCGGTCGCGAGGCGACGTTCCATATATTGCGAGTATCGGCTCATGCCGTAGCAGAAGGTGAAGTAGACGATCGCTGCCACCAGATAGCCGGTCAGCATCGTCGTCGGCGCCGCCCAGACCGGGTTGGCGCGGGTCGCCTGGATCATGCCCAGAAGGTCGAACAGACCGACGATCGCCACCAGCGTCGTGTCCTTGAACAGGCCGATGAAGGTGTTGACAATGCCCGGAATGACCAGTTTCAGCGCCTGCGGCAGGATAATCAGCAGCATCATCTTCCAGTAGCTGAGACCGAGCGCCATGGCGCCCTCGTACTGGCCCTTGGGGATCGCCTGCAACCCGCCGCGCACCACCTCGGCCATGTAGGCTGCCGAGAAGAACGCCACGCCGATCAACGCCCTGAGCAGATTGTCGATCGACTGGCCCTCATGCACGAACAGCGGCAGCATGGTGTTGGCCATGAACAGCACGGTGATCAGCGGCACGCCGCGCCACACCTCGATGTAGACGACCGACAAAAGCCGGATGATCGGCATCTTCGAGCGCCGCCCGAGCGCCAGCAGGATGCCCATCGGCAGCGACGCGACGATGCCCGTCACCGCCACCACCAGCGTCACCAGTAGTCCGCCCCAGTTGCGGGTTTCGACAATCGGCAGGCCGAGCGTCGGCGACCCGACCAGCAGGAAGAACGCCACCACCGGGAAGATTCCGAAGAACGCCAGGGCATTCCAGCCCTTGTGCGGCAGCTTCGGGATCATCAACGGCACCATCAGCGCGAAGAACAGCACGAAGACGGTGTTGACCCGCCAGCGCTCGGCGAACGGGTAGCGGCCATAGGCGAACTCGTCGAGATAATCGACGACATAGGGCCAGCACGCGCCGAATCCGGCGATGCGGCAATCGGCGCCGTTGGTGCCGGTCCAGGTCGCCTTGATGAAGGCGAACTCGATCACCGGCGGGATCAGCTTGTAGAGAATCAGGATACCGACCAGCGTCAGCAGGAAATTGCCGGGACTGGACGCAAGGTTCTCGCGCATCCAGGCGATCGGGCCGACGGTCAGTCCCGGCGCCGGTCGGGCGGTGAGCATCTCGGCGCGGACGAAGGCGCGGTTCGGGTCGACGGATGTGTCGCTCATGGCTCTGCCCTCACCGCTCGACGATCGCCACGCGGCGATTGTACCAGTTCATGAAAGCCGAGGTCGCGACCGAAATGGTGAGATAGATCAACATCCAGATCGCCACCACCTCGACCGATTGACCGGTCTGGTTCAGCACCGTTCCGCCGATATAGACGAGGTCGGGATAGCCGACCGCGACCGCCAGCGACGAGTTCTTGGTGAGGTTGAGATATTGCGACGTCAGCGGCGGAATGATCACCCGCATCGCCTGCGGGATCACCACCAGCCGCAACGTATGCGACGGCGACAACCCCAGCGATCGAGCCGCCTCGGTCTGACCGTGCGACACCGCCATGATGCCGGCGCGCACGATCTCGGCGATGAAGGCGGCGGTGTAGCTGGTCAACGCCAGCAGCAGCGCGATGAATTCCGGCACCACCCGCGCCCCGGTGACGTTGAACGCCCCCTTGACCGGATACACGAGCTGGATCGCCGCCCCGCTGACGACGAACACCAGAAGCGGCAGCCCGAGGACCAGCCCGGCGGCCGTCAGGCCGACCGGAAACGGCTTACCGGTCAGGTCCTGGCGCCGCTTCGCCCAGTTGCGCACCAGCACGGCCGCCGCGACGGCGATCGCCGCCGCGATCAGCATCCCCTGGGCAATGCCCGGCGCCAGCACGATCTCCGGCACAAAGAAGCCGCGGTTGTTGATGAAGATCGCCTCGCCCATCGGCTTCAGCGAGTCGCGCGGGTTCGGCAGGAACGACAGGACGCCGAAATACCAGAAGAACAGCTGCAGCAGCAACGGCAGGTTGCGGATCGTCTCGACATAGCCGGTCGCCAGCCGCTGGATCACGAAATTCTTCGACAACCGGGCGACACCGATGATGAAGCCGAGCAGCGTGGCGAAGAAGATGCCGATGACGGCGACGACCAGCGTATTGACGATGCCGACCAGGATCGCGCGGCCATAGGTGGCGTTCTTGGGATAGTCGATCAACGCCACCGACAGGTCGAACCCGGCGGTAACATCAAGGAATCCAAACCCCTGAGCGATATTGCGGGTCTGCAGGTTCTCGATCGTGTTGGAGACGATCGACCAGATGCCCCAAGCGAGCAGCAGCACGACGACCGCTTGATAGAAGTACCCGCGTATCTTCGGGTCGTTGTAGAACGCCGCTTTCGGCGCTAAATCGTCGGATCGTCGCGATCCGCTTGCGTCTGACGCCATTAGTCCGCCCCTCCGGCCTCGACCAAGCCGCATCGGCCCGCCCTCCGGGACCGGGGGCTGAAAAGAGCGCGAGCGCGGCTGTCCCCAGGACGCCATTGCGCCAGCACACTCCCCCAAAAGCGTGCGGGGCCGACGTCCGGTCTCGGTAATCTCTGCCGGCCGCGCTTTTGGCCGGGATGGTTCATCCATCCTCTGGCGACGCGGCCTTGTCATTGCTTTGAAGATAGCCCCCCGGACGACCTCGGCCGGCCGCCCGGGAGGACTGGATCAGCGACCGATCAACGGATCGGCGGGGCGTACTGCAGGCCGCCCTTGGTCCACAGCGCGTTCTGGCCGCGGGCGATTTTCAGGCGGGTGTTGACGCCGACATTGGCTTCGAACGACTCGCCGTAATTGCCGACCAGCTTGACGATCTGGTAGGCCCAGGCGTTGCTGAGGCCGATGCCTTCGCCAAACTTGCCCTCGGCGCCGACGAAGCGCTTGATTTCCGGGTTGGTGGTCGACTTCATCTTCTCGTCGACATTCGCCTTGGTCAGGCCGAGTTCCTCGGCGTTGATCATGGCGTAATGCACCCACTTCACCACGTTGAACCAGGAATCGTCACCCTGGCGAACCAGCGGGCCCAGCGGCTCCTTCGAGATGATCTCCGGGAGAACGACGTGGTCGTCCGGGTTGGTGAGCTTCAGGCGCTCGGCATAGAGGCCCGAGGCATCGGTGGTGAACACGTCGCAACGCCCGGCGTCATAGGCTTTCACCACTTCGTCGGACTTTTCGAAGGTCACGACCTCGTACTTGAGGTTGTTGGCGCGGAAGAAGTCGGCGACGTTCAGTTCGGTGGTGGTGCCGGTCTGGGTGCAGACCGAGGCGCCGGCCAGTTGCAGCGCCGACGTCACGCCGAGCGACTTGCGGATCATGAAGCCCTGGCCGTCATAGTAGTTGACGCCGGCGAACTTCAGGCCGAGCGAGGTATCGCGCGACATCGTCCAGGTGGTGTTGCGCGACAGAAGGTCGATCTCGCCGGACTGCAGCGCGGTGAAACGGTCCTTGGCCGAGAGCGGCGTGAACTTGACCTTGGTGGCGTCGTTGAAGATCGCCGCCGCGACAGCGCGGCAGAAATCGACGTCGAGACCGGTCCAGTTGCCCGAGGCATCCGGAATAGCGAAGCCGGCGAGGCCGGTGTTGGAGCCGCACTGCACGAAACCCTTGGCCTTGACATCGTCAAGCGTGCCGGCGGAAGCGGCCGAGGCCAGCCCGACGGCGGCGACGGCGCCGAGGAGCGCGGTGGAGAACTTCTTGATCATAGTGGCTGCCTTTTCCCTTGCATCGTGGGGAAATACCCATGACTCGGGAACGGCATAGCGCACGCGCTCGCGTGTCGGCGCATGTCCAATTCCTCTCTCTGCCGGACAACGCCATCGCGGGGTTAAGCCGTCGTGGCGCCTGATATTGTTCTGGCGAAAGAGGGCTATCCGCCCCCCGTCTCTGCCATCAAACGGCGATCTACCGTCGCGGTCAAGGGGCAGATGACGTTTCGATGCCGATACGCTAAGGCTTTCGTCGAAGTTCGTGGCGGACCGAACCGCCAGATGCCAGCGAGAGCCCCCCGAAATGTCGAAGTCAGAGACCAGCAACGCCCATTCCGTCGCCACCCGCCTCGCCCACATGGGCCGTCCGTGGTCGCCCGACATGCCGTTCGTCAATCCGCCGGTGGTGCGCGCCTCGACCGTTCTGTTCGAGGATGTGCACGCCATGCACGATCCTGCGTCAAAATATGTCTATGGCCGTCGCGGCACTCCCACCTCGAACGCTCTCGCCGACGCCCTGACCGAACTCGAGGGCCCCGCCTGCGCCGGCACCGTGCTGACCCCGTCGGGCCTGGCGGCGATCTCGGTAGCGCTGCTGTCGTTCCTCGGCGCCGGCGATCATGTGCTGATTCCCGACTGCGCCTACCGGCCGGTGCGGGAACTGTGCGATTCGCTCATTCCGCGCCTCGGCGTCGAGGTCAGCTACTACGACCCGACCATCGGCGCCGGCATCGCCGCGCTGACCAGGGCGAACACCAAGGTGATCTATCTGGAATCGCCCGGCTCGCTCACCTTCGAGATCCAGGACACCCCGGCCATCGTCGCCCATGCCCGGGCGATCGGCGCCGTCACCATCATCGACAACACCTGGGCGACGCCGCTGATGTTCCGGGCGCTGGATTTCGGCGTCGACGTGACGCTGATGGCGGCGACCAAGTATATCGTCGGCCATTCCGACGCCATGCTCGGCACCGTTTCGGCCAATGAGGCGACTTGGAAGCGGCTGAAGCACACCCACGGCGCCATGGGCATGTTCACCGGCCCCGACGACATGTGGCTGGCGCTGCGCGGGCTGCGCACCCTGTCGGTGCGCATGCGCCATCAGGAGCAAAGCGCGCTCGAAATCGCCCGTTGGCTGCAGACCCGCCCGGAAGTGGCGCAGGTTCTGCACCCCGGCCTGCCGCAAGACCCCGGCCACGCCATCTGGAAGCGCGACTTCAACGGTTCCGCCGGCCTGTTCGGCATCATCCTCAAGCCGTCGTCCGACGAGGCGGTGGCGGCGATGCTCGACGGGCTGCAGCTGTTCGGCCTCGGCTATTCCTGGGGCGGCTACGAGAGCCTGGCGATCCCGTGCGAATTGACCGGCATCCGCACCGCCACCACCTGGGCCGCCGAGGGACCGCTCGTCCGCCTGCAGATCGGCCTCGAGGACCCGGCCGACCTGATCGCCGACCTCGACAAGGGGCTGGCCCGCCTCAACGCCGCCGGCTGACGCCGGCCGCGACCATCTGAGCCAAACGCCCCGCCATCG
Organism: Hyphomicrobiaceae bacterium; assembly: GCA_016793065.1. GTDB lineage: Bacteria > Pseudomonadota > Alphaproteobacteria > Rhizobiales > Ancalomicrobiaceae > JAEULV01. Next base: position 22,814 of record JAEULV010000034.1, on the reverse strand, counting down.
TCCCGCACACCGATGGCCGGGGCGCCATGGCGGGGGCCAATTCGCCGACCCGATCGCGGCGGCTCAATGGCGGAACGACTTCCACACCTGCTCGACCAGCCCGCACAACGCATTGGCCGAACGCGACTTCCACGCCTCGTGCCGCTTCAGCCGGACATGGATATCCGGCAGACGCGGCAGGCCGTCATTGTCGCTGTAGCGCTTCAGCCCGGTATAGTCCTGGATCACCGGCAGCGCCGTCACGCCGATATTGGCGCGCACGGCGGCGCGCAGCGTCGTCAGGTCGTCGCCCTCATGCACGCAATGCCAGCGCTGCCCGGCCTGTTCCAGCGCCTTGGTGGCGTGCTGGCGGAACTCGCAGGGCGCGCGGAACAAAACCAAAGGCACCACGTCGCCGGTGCGGGTCGGATCAAACGATTCGGCCCGGATCCATTGCAGCGGCATCGCCTGGGCGGCGACGTCGTCGGCGCTGGGCGAGCCGCCGAGCATCAACGCCAGTTGCAGCCGCCCCTCCGCCAGACCCTCGGCCAGCGCGCCGCTGCGCGCCACCTTCACCACCAACTGGACATTGGGAAAATGCTCGTGCGCCCGGGCGATCAGGATTGGCAGCAGCGATTCGGAAAAGTGCTCCGGCATGCCGATATGCACCACCTCGGTGCGGCTGCCGAGGCCGAGCCCCTCGGGGATCTGGTCGTTGATGGCAATGATCTGACGGGCATAGCCGATCAGCATGTCGCCGGCATTGGTCACCGCCAGCTTGCGGCCGTCACGACGAAACAGCGGCTGACCGACCAGATCCTCCAGTCGCCGCATCTGCTGGCTCATCGCCGGCTGCGTCATGTTCAACTGGTCGGCGGCGGCAACGAAACTGCCGGTGTCGACCGCCGTGACGAAGCTGCGCAGCAGCTGGGTATCGAAATTGATCGTCCGCATGGGCGCCCGGCTCCCGCAACGCCGGTCCGCAACCGGCTGCCTGTCATTGTTAGCACAGCCTAGCAAACGATTTAATTTACCTGAACTGGTAGATTTCGTGGGGGTGCAACCTTTTTGCGGATTTTCACATAAGAAATGCGCATGTTTCGATTTCATTAAATTTCCTTTTTGCAACGGCGGCGGCATGAGAGTGTGTCCGTGGAAAAGCACTGGAGGCTAACCATGAGCATAGCGACAACGACACCATCGCCATCAGTAACCATGTCACTTCCATTGAGCTTTATTGTATTGTGGAGCTCTGGTTACATTGGCGGCGCCATCGGAATTCAGTACGCGGAACCGTTCACCATGACGTTCCTGCGCTTTACGCTGGCCGGGCTACTTGTCTTCGGCTTCGCCGTCGCCACCAAGGCGCCGTTCCCGACCCGCTGGGCTCCGATCCTGCACATGGCCGTCGTCGGCTTCTTCATGCAGGCGATGCAATTCGGCGGCCTCTATGCCGGCATGAAGAACGGCGTGCCGGCCGGCCAGTCGGCCCTGATCGTCGGCCTGATGCCGGTATTCGTCGCCCTGTTCGCCGGCTCGGTGCTGGGCGAGAAGGTCACCTGGAAGCACTGGATCGGCCTCGGCCTCGGCCTTGCCGGCGTCACCTTCGTCGTCGCCGACCGCATCGGCTCCGGCTTTGCCGCCATGGCCGGCTATGCCTTCACCGGCCTCGCCCTGACCGGCATCACCGCCGGCACGCTGTATCAGAAGAAGTTCTGCGCCGGCCTCGACCTGCGCATCGCCGGCTGCGTCCAGATGCTGGTCGGCGCCACGATCATGCTCGCCGTCGCCTGGTTCACCGAGAGCATGACCATCAACTGGACGCCGATGTTCGTCGGCTCGGTGATCTGGCTGGCGCTCGCCAACTCGATCGGCGCCCTGATGCTGCTCTACGTCATGATCCGTCGCGGCGAGGCGACCAAGGTCACCAGCCTGTTCTACCTGATCCCGCCGGTCACCCAGGTCATGGCCTCCGCCACCCTCGGCGAAATCCCCGGCGCCATCGACCTCGTCGGCTTCGGTCTTGCCGCCACCGGCGTCTACATCGCCAACAAGCGCTGAGCAGACCCGCCCGAATTCCCTCTCCCGAATTCCCGATACGCCATCCGGTGGCGGGTCCGCCCGCCGCACCCCTTTCGCTCGTTCCGAATTCCCCCCTTCACCTCCCAGTCACCTCCCCCATCAGCAAGCTCAAGGAGACATCCGATGCGCGGTGCCCAGATCCTCTCCAACCTCCTCACCAGCAAGCCGGTTCTCGACGAACTGCCCTGGGAGACCTACGCCCAGCCCGGCCGCGAGGGCGTCCGCATCCACAAGCTCTACGACACCGCCGACACCGGCGAGAAGGGGCCGGCCGCCGCCCTGGTGCGCTACCTCCCCGGCGCCAAGGTCCAGCGCCACATCCACCCGGGCTACGAGCTGATCTTCGTGCTCGAGGGCGAGCTGATCAACGACGCCGGCCGCCACGGCCCCGGCACGCTGGAGGTCTGCCCGCCCGGCTCCGGCCATGCCCTCGGCTCCGAAACCGGCTGCACCTTCCTCGTCGTCTGGGAACAGCCCGTCCGCCTTGCCGCCGAAGCCGGCGACGCCCGCGCCGCCGCCTGACCGCCCGCCGAGGGCAGCACGCGGGAGCCGGGGATGGAAGCTCACCCCTCCCCGGCTCTCGCATCCTGGTCTCGGACCCCACCCTTCCCGTCGCCGCCCCACCCCGACGCGACACGCCTTCGACGAGGAACCCATCATGCAGATCATCTCGGCCGATGCCGCCGCCCGCCTGATCGAGGACAGCTGGACGATCATCCCCGGCGGGTTCGGCTGCTGCGGCCACCCGGAAGCGATCACCGCCGCCCTCGGCCGGCGGTTCCGCGCCGAGGGCCGCCCGCGCAATCTGTCGCTCCTGTTCGCCGCCGGTTCGGGCGATCGCTGCGGGCGCGGCCTCGACCATCTGGCCCAGGACGGGCTGGTCCGCCGCGCCATCGGCGGCTTCTGGGGCTTCACCCCGCGCCTCGGCGCCATGGCGGTTGCCGGCAAGATCGACGCCCACAACTGGCCGCAAGGCGTCATCAGCCAGCTGTTCCGCGCCACCGCCGCGCGCCTGCCCGGCGTGCTGTCGCGGGTCGGCATCGGCACCTTCATCGACCCCGATCAGGACGGCGGCTGCCTCAATGCCACGTCGCAGCCCGGATTGATCCGGCGGATGGAAATCGACGGCGCCAGCCTGCTGTTCTACCCGACCTCGAGCATCAACTGCGCCCTGATCCGCGGCACCCACGTCGACGAGGCCGGCAACCTGACGATGGAGCACGAAGTGTCTTATCAGGATGGCCTGGCCCAGGCCCAGGCGGCGCGCAATTGCGGCGGCATCGTCATTGCCCAGGTGGCCGAAGTGGTCGCCCGCGGCAGCCTGCGCCCCCAGGATGTGCGCGTTCCCGGCTCACTGATCGACTATGTCGTCGTCGCCGATGAAGCCGACCATCCCCAGACCTATGCCGAGGCCTTCAATCCGGCCTATGTCGAGGCCGGCCTTGCCGGCGCGCCGCGCGCCCGGCCGATCCCGCTGGAGCGCCGTGTCGTCGCCCGCCGCGCGCTGGAGGAAATGCGCAAGCATCCCGGCGCCCTGGTCAATCTCGGCATCGGCATTCCCTCCGAAATCGGCCTTGTCGCCCATCAGGCCGGCTATGACGACTTCACCCTGACGGTCGAATCCGGCCAGTTCGGCGGCATTCCCGCCAGCGGCCTGTCGTTCGGCGCCTCCGCCCATTCCCAGGCGCTGATCGAGCAATCGGCGATGTTCGATCTCTATGACGGCGGCGGCATCGACATCGCCTTCCTCGGCTTCGCTCAGGTCGACAGCGCCGGCAATGTCAATGTCAGCCATTTCCCCGGCAAGACGCCGGGCATCGGCGGCTTCGCCAACATCTCCCGCGCCGCCAAGCGCCAGGTGTTCTGCGGCACCTTCACCGCCGGCGGCCTCGATGTCGACTTCGCCGACGGCGCGCTCCGGATCCGCCGCGAGGGCCGCGAACGCAAATTCGTGCCGCACGTGCCGAAGATCTCGTTCAACGGCGGCATGGCGGCGCGGTCCGGCCAGCCGGTGACCTACATCACCGAGCGCGCGGTGTTCGAGCTCAACAACAACTGCCTGAAGCTGAAGGAAGTCGCGCCCGGCATCGACATCGACCGCGACATCGTCGGCCAGATGGGCGCCTCGATCCTGATCGGCAACAACGTCCGGGAAATGGACCGGCATCTGTTCGAATGACCCCGGCCGGTCGGCCGCCTCGGCCGGCGACGACCTTCCATTCACCCCGGGTAGCAGCCCTTCCCGAACCTGCGAACGCTCCGCCCCGTGGAGCGCACTCGGCGGCCTGGATCGGTTCTCCGGTTCGGGTCGCTCTTTTTCAGAAAATCAAGTATAACGTCGCCGCATCCACCAATTAAATATCGCTTATAGCTTCTGTTTACATTCATAAGCAGCAAGCAATTATGATTTAAGTCTTATTTCCTTGTTTGATAGCGCTGATCATTTAAATTTATAGACACCAAATACGGAGGAACTACAGATGAAATCGAATGTCATTGCAGTCGTCGGTGGTGGCGCCAGCGCCGTGTCTTTCCTCGATAGCCTGGCGCGCGAGTATCGCGACACGGCGCGTCGTCCGCTCACCCTCTTCCTGGTCGAGAAACGCCGCTTCACCGGTCGCGGCCTCGCCTACGACGCCGATCTGTCGACCAATCTGCTCAACACCCGCGCCGGCTACATCACGCCGTTCCCCGACAAGCCGGGACACTTCTACGGCTGGCTGACGGCCAACCGGCATCAGTGGGAAGAAGACTTTCCCGGCCTCGCCGTCGACGAACAGACGTTCGTGCCGCGCCCGCTGTTCGGGCTCTACCTCGAATACATGATGAGCGAGCTCTCCGGCCGGCTGGCGCAGCTCGGCATCAATCTGGTGCAGTTGCGCGCCGAGGTGCTCGACATGCATCGCACCAATGACGGCGACGTCATCCTGCGCACCGACACCTCGCTGACCATCCGCGCCGACCAGGTGATCCTGTCCTGCGGCAATCTTCAGTCGCGCGAATACAGCGCGCTCGACGCCCATCCCGGCTTCCACAGTTCGCCCTATCCGATCAAGCGGCTGACGCGGACGATCGACAAGGACGCCGGCGTCGCCATCCTCGGCGCCCGGCTCAGCGCCATCGACATCGCCCTCGGCCTCGCCGGCGCCGGCCATCGCGGCCCGATGACGATGGTCTCGCGCAGCGGCTATTATCCCAGCGTGCGCGGCACCCAGGGCCGTTATGTGCCGCGGGTGCTGACGCTGGAGCGCATCCGTCAGGAAGTCCGCAAGGCCGGCGGCCGGCTGGCGCTTGCGACGCTGGTCGGTCTCGCCGTCGAGGAATGCGCCCACGCCGGCTGCGGCGACGTCTCCACCCTGATGTTGCCGCCGGCGCCGCCGCGCGATCCCCTCGCCTGGTTCGAGGCCGAGATCGCCGCCGCCACCCGGCCGCGACCGTGGCAGGCGGTGCTCTACGCCACCAACAGCTTCGTCGACTACGCCTGGCAATATCTCGACGAGGCCGACAAGGTGCTGTTCCTCAAGCACTATCAGGCCGCCTGGATGGCCTATCGCGTCTCGATCCCGGTCGAGAACGCCGAAAAGCTGGTGGCGCTGGCCAAGGCCGGACGGCTCCGCTTCGCCAATGGCACCGCCGAGGTGGCCACCCGCGCCGGCGGCGGCTTCGACGTCGCCCTCTCCGGGCCGGCCGGCCGCGCCGACCATGGCTTCGACGCCGTCATCGGCGCCTTCGGCTCGCCGCGCGATCCGGCCCTGCTCGACTCCCGCCTCGTCGGCAACCTGCTCGGCTCCGGCCTCGCCCGCGCCCATCGCCACGGCGGCATCGATGTCGACGGCGACACCAATCGGCTGATCGATGCCCACGGCTGGACCGTGCCGAACATCCGCGTCATCGGCGAGCTGACCAGCGGCGTCTACTTCTTCACCAGCGTGCTGGAGATCAACGCCCGCCACGCCGCCCGCTGCGCCCACGACCTGATGGCCGCCATCGCCGCCACCCAGCCGGCCGTGGCGCCCGCCACCGCCTTCGCCCTCGCCCGCCACGGCTGATCGCCGTCACGCCCTCGCCCCCCTTGCCTGCCCGCGCGCACCCGCGTGGACCCGCCCGCCGTACGGTCGGAGCCGGACCCAGCCTGCTGGGCCGGCCCCGCCTGTCCGGCGGGCCTGTCCATTGCCACAGGCCGAACACGTCAGTAGTCCGCCAGCCGGCCGCCAGATCAACCCGCCAAAACGACAAAAGCGCCCCGGAGGGCGCTTCGTGGGAGCGATCGGCGAGGCACCCGCGCGTGGCGCGGGCAGGGCCTCACTTGATCTTGGCTTCCTTGAATTCGACGTGCTTGCGCGCGACCGGATCGTACTTGTTGACCGACATCTTTTCGGTCATCGTCCGGGAGTTCTTCTTGGTGACGTAGAAATAGCCCGTGTCGGCGGTCGAGACGAGCTTGATCTTGATGGTGGTGGCCTTGGCCATGCTATCCTCACTCGCGGCGGCTCGTACCACCGACGTCTTCAAAATTCGAAACGGACAAGTGACCGATGAAGCCGGCGAAGTCAAGCCGGTCGCACCGGCTTTTTACAGGTCCGCCGCCGGTTTCAGCCCCGCCCGCGCCGCGCGGTGAACGCCACCAGCACCAGATACGCCGCGCAGAACAGCGCGATACTGCCCGTCAGCCCATGCGGGCTCCACACATCCATCGCCGCGCCGAGGCCCGGCAGGCCAATCGTCATGCCGCAGGCATACATCATCACGAACGCCGCGTTGGCCGCCGCCAGGTCGGTTCCGGAGAATCGGCTGCCGAGATGCACGATGCCGACGGTATAGAGCCCGGCGACGAATCCGCCCCAGACGAACAGCACGATCGACAGCATCAGCACCGATCCCGACACCAGCGGCATCAGCAGCGCGCCCGCCAACCCGATCGCCGCGCACAGCGCCAGCAACGCCACCCGGTTGACCCGGTCCGCCAGCAGCCCGAGCGGAATCTGCAGCACCACATTGCCCATCGCCATCATCGAAACCAGTGCCGTCGCCTGTGCCTCCGGCATGCCGAGCCGCAGCCCGTAAAGCGGCAGGAACGCCATGCCGCCGGATTCGATCGCTCCGAAGGCCAGCACGCCGAACGTCGCCACCGGCACCGCCAGAATGAACCCGAGCGTGCCGCGCGAGGCCTCGTCCTCCAGATCGGGGCTCTGCCCGAGCGCGAACAGGATCGGCACGCCGGCAAGGAACAGGATCGTCATGCCGATGCCGAACGGCAGGAACCCCTGGCTGCCGACCAGGCCGAGGATCTTCGGCCCGGCGGCAAAGCCGATCGACAGGATCGTCGCATAGATCCCCATCACCAACCCGCGCTTCGCCCGCGGCGCCAGCGTGTTGATCCAGAACTCGGTGAGGACGAACATCACCGTCAGCGCGCCGTGGAAGATCACCCGGAGCCCGAACCAGGTCGAGAAGTCCTCGAACAAATAGAACAGCGGCAGGCTGAGCGAGGCGACGATCACCGCCACGATCAGCAGCGGCACCGCGCCGAACCGCCGCGCCAGCGGCGTCACCCACGGGCCGATCAGCAGGATCACCAGGCCGGCGACGGCATTGTTGAGGCCGATCATCGTCGAGGAAACGCCCCGCGCCTCCGCCACCAGCGACAACAGCGGCAACCCGAGCGACAACCCGGTGCCGACCGAAGCCGTCATCGAGATAACCGCCACCAACGCCCGCAACCGCGCCGGCGTCAGGCGATCATCATCGGGCAGGCTCGGGGCGGCGACGGACATGGAACGGCACTCGACAAGGGGCCCGCGCGGAGGAACCGCGCAGTCAGAGGCAGCAAAACGACGAAAAACCCCGGCGGAGCGATCCAGCCGGGGGGATTTTGTATCCGGAATTGATGACGGCGTCACGTCGACCCGGCTATGCGCGCCGCGCTGGCACGCCGCGCCGGCGCCGAACCCTCACGGCTTGCAGACCGATTGCGGCAGGGCCTCGAACTTCGACATCCTGGCCGAGATCACCAGGTCGCCATAGTCCAGCGTCAGCTTGCGGGTGACGCCGTTTTCGTAGAGCACGAACGAGATCTGGTAGTCGGGCGTGTCCTCGCCGCCCTTCTTCTTGGTGTCGAAATAGCTGACGGTCACCGGCCAGCGCCGCAGGCTCGCCAGCACCGGCACGTCGGCGGCGGTTTCCTCGCCGACCTTGTCGGCGCCGGTCAGCTCGCTGCCGATGATGGCGGTGGCGGTGAACACCCGCTCGCCGGTCTCCGACCCGTCATAGACCCGCGCCTCGAACACCCGTTCGCCCGCTTTGGCCTTGTCGATGACGCGGGCGAGGTGCTGCGTCGGGAACATCGCGCCGTCGGCGATCTTCAGATCCTTCTTCCCCGGCCGCTCCAGTGCGATCGCCACGTCCTTGCCGTCGCGCCGCGCCGTGCCCTTGCTGTCGTCGGTGACGGTCTGGTTGACGTAGGACTGGTTGAGGAAGTCGAACAGCTTGGCCTCGCCGTCCTCGAAGGTGGTGGTGCGCAGGTCGGTGACGCGGGCATTGCCGCCGTCGGCATCGAGCATCTGGGTGACGAATCGGAACTGCGTCGTCCACCCGTCGCAGCTCGAGCCGAGGAACTCGTAGACCATGCGCCCCTGCACCGCCGAGATCTGCTTGCGCGGCGAACTGTCGTCGAGCTTCAGCTCATAGATCGCCCGATGCGACAGAAAGCCCTTGGCGGCTCCGGCATCCTCGGCGCGGACGGGGCCGGCGACGAGCGCGAACAGGGCAAGGGCGGCGGTGGCGGCGAAGCGTTGCATCTTTTCCCCGGAAAACCGATTGGGCCGATCGAGCCTCTACCCGACACGGCAATTGCGCTGACATCGTGACCATGATCGCATCGAGGTCAATGCCGCAACCGGGATTTCGCCCGTCCATGCCGGCTTTTCTCACAACCCGACCCCCGCGCCGCCGCGAAGACCTGCCCCGCGCCGGCGCGGCGATGATTGCGACTTTCGCCGAATTCGGGCACAAGCAGTCAACCCTTGCAGGAGCCCCCCATGAGCACCGTCGAAGCCCGCCTCGCCACCCTTGGCGTCACCCTGCCGAACCCGGCCAAGCCGGCCGCCAACTACATCCCGGCCGTCGTCACCGGCAATCTCCTGTTCATTTCCGGGCAGATCCCGATGGGTCCGAACGGCATCGAGTTCGTCGGCAAGCTCGGCGCCGACATGGACGTCGAGACCGGCGCCGCCGCCGCCCGCCTTTGCGCCATCAACGTCCTGGCCCAGGTCAAGGCTGCCATCGGCGATCTCGACAAGATCAAGCGCTGCGTCAAGCTCACCGGCTTCGTCAACTCCGCCCCGGATTTCGGCGACCAGCCCAAGGTGATCAACGGCGCCTCCGACTTCATCGTCGCTGCCCTTGGCGACAATGGCCGGCATTCCCGCTCGGCCGTCGGCGTCGCCGGCCTGCCGTTCAAGGTCTCGGTCGAGGTCGAGGCGATTTTCGAGATCGCGTGAGGCATCCGATGCAACTCGACTGGCTGACCGCCCGCCCGATCGCCCATCGCGGCTATCACAGCGCCGCCAACGGCGTCATCGAAAACACCCTGCCGGCGGTCGAGGCCGCCGTCGCCAGGGGATTCGGCATCGAGGTCGACCTGCAGCTGACCGCCGATGGCGAGGCGGTGGTGTTCCACGACGAGCGGCTGGAACGGCTGACCTCCGGCGAGGGCCTGGTCAAGGACCGCACCGCCGCCGAACTGGCCGAGATCCCGTTCAAGGGCACCCAGGCGCGGATTCCCCGGCTGCAACAGCTGCTCGACACCGTTCAAGGCCGGGTTCCGCTGGTCATCGAGATCAAGAGCCACGCCCGCCGCGCCATCGACGAGGCCCTCACCCGACGCACCGTCGAGGTGCTCGCCGGCTATTCCGGCCCGTTCGTCTGCAAGTCGTTCGATCCGGAAATCGTCGCCTTCCTGCGCCAGATCGCCCCGGATCTGCCGCGCGGCATCGTCTCCGACGACTGGCGCGACAAGTCGCATTTCCCGCAATTCGGCTCGATCGAGCGCTTCGCCCTGCGCCACCTGCTGCACGCCCCGCGCACCCGGCCGCATTTCGTCTCCTATTGCATCGATCACCTGCCGGCGCCGGGGCCGTCGCTCCTGAAGAAGCTGTGGGGCTGCCCGATCATCTCCTGGACGGTGCGCCGGCCGGAACAGCGCGAGCGCGCCCGCGTCTTCGCCGACCAGATCGTCTTCGAGGGCTTCGATCCGGACGCGTGACGGCATTTGTTTGCGCCGCGCTCTTGCAATGCCGGAATTGCGCGACCACCTGCGCATCTCGTGTGAAAAGGAGCGCGCCATGACATCCGCCGCCGATACCCGCCAATGGGCCTTCGACCCGGTCGCGCAGCCCGAGTTCTACGCCAATGTCCGGCGCCGGCGCGTCATGGCCTTCTTCATGGACCTGATCGCAATCTTCATCATCTGGCTGATCGCCTCGACGATCGTCTTCTTCCTCGGCATCGTCACGCTTTCGCTCGCCTGGGCGCTCTACGCCATCCTGTGGCAGGCGGTGGCGCTGATCTATGTCGGCGCGACGCTCGGCGGCCCGCGCTCGGCCACGCCGGGTATGGCGGCGATGGGCGTCACCATGCGCATGTGGCACGGCGGCCGCCCCGACGGCCTCGTCGCGGTGTTGCACGGCCTTGCCTTCTACGGTTCGTTCTATCTGCTGACGCCGCTGATCGTGCTCGTGTCGCTGTTCTCCAGCCACAAGCGCCTCTTGCACGACATCGTGCTCGGCGTCGTGGTGATCAACGAGCCGGGCCGCGCGATGGTCGCCCGACCCGAGTTCTGAGCCGCGCCGAGCCGCGACACGGCGCGACCGGCATTTCACCCAAAGCACTGGTCGCGCAAACGCCTGCTCCCGCCGCACCGTTTTTCGCCTTTTCGGGATCTTTTCTTCAAGCCGCCGGCTGCTATCCTCTATTCCGTCCGACGCAACCCGGCGGCGCGTTGACGCGATTATCGAGGCGAATTTCGAGGCATGACCCGCATCACGGTCGAAAACCCGCAGTTCTACCTGACGGCTCCCGCGCCGTGCCCGTATCTTGCCGGCCGGCAGGAGCGCAAGGTGTTCACGCACCTCGTCGGCGACCGCGCCAGCGCCCTCAACGACATCCTGACCCAAGGCGGCTTCCGCCGCAGCCAGAACATCGCCTATCGCCCGGCCTGCGAGGCCTGCCGCTCCTGCGTCTCGGTGCGGGTCGTCGTCGACGAGTTCAAGCCGTCGAAGACCTTCCGCCGCAACGTCCGCGACAACGCCGACCTGATCGGCGAGGAAACCTCGCCCGCGCCCTCGGCCGAGCAATATTCCCTGTTTCGCCGCTATCTCGACGCCCGCCACGGCGACGGCGGCATGGCCGACATGACGGTACTCGACTACGCCATGATGGTCGAGGACACCCACGTCGACACCATGCTGGTGGAATACCGCCGCCGCGGCCCCGACAGCTTCATCACCCAGCGCGGCGAGGGCGAACTGATCGGCGTGGCGCTGACCGACGTGCTCGGCGACGGCCTGTCGATGGTCTACTCGTTCTACGATCCCGATCTGACCTATCGCGGCCTCGGGACCTTCATGATTCTCGACCACATCCGCCGCGCCCGGCAACGCGCCCTGCCCTATCTCTATCTCGGCTACTGGGTCGATGGGTCGTCCAAGATGGACTACAAGGCCCGCTATCAGCCGCAGGAACACCTCGGCCCGCACGGCTGGACCCGCACGCCTTGAGCGATTCGTAAAGCGGACCGCGTTCAGCGCTGCGCCGTTCCCGCCCGCACCGGCGCCGCCGCCGTCGCCATTTGCCGGGCGAAGTAGCCCTCGATCGTCCGCTGCAATGTCTCGGCGATGGTCTTGCGCCCCTCCGCCGACGCCATCCGCTCGACGTCCTCGCGGTTGGTCATGAAGCCGAGCTCGATCAGCACCGACGGAATATCGTGCGCCTTCAGCACCTTGAAGCCAGCCGAACGGTGCGGATTGGTCCGGATCGCCCGGTCGGACTTCTTCAGCTCGTCGACCATCCCGCGCGCCACCAGATGCGACAGCTGCATGGTCTCGCGCCGGGTGAGGTCGATCAGGATGTCGGTGACCTCGTCGGTGATCTCCGGCACGTCGAGCCCGGCGAGCGTGTCGGCGCGGTTCTCCTTGGCGGCGAGGTCAGCGGCGCGCTGGTCGGATGCGCTTTCCGAAAGCGTGTAGATCGTCGCGCCATGAACCCCGGGCGTTTCCTCGGCATCGGCATGCAGCGACACGAAAAGGTCCGCCTTGGCCGCGCGCGCGATCCGCACCCGTTCCTCCAGCGGCACGAACACATCGGTGTTGCGAGTCATCACCACCTTGAAGCGCTTGGTGGCGACGAGGCGGTCGCGCAAGAGGTGGCCGACGGCCAGCACCAGTTCCTTTTCCTGCATCTCGCTGAACCGGCTCCAGGTGCCGAAATCGACGCCGCCATGACCGGGGTCGATGACGACGACCGGCACCGTCTCGCTTCCAGCCCCGGCCGGCATCTCGCGGTCGCCCTTGCCGGCCGGCCCGCGCTCGACCGGGGCGGTCGCGACCGGCAAGGCTTCGATCTTGGCCTTCGCCCGCGCCGCCTCGGCCCGAAAGCTCTCGCGGCTCGTCGGCGCCAACTCGAGATCGAACGTCGCCACGCCCGTCGTCGGATCCGGCGTCACCGACAGGCGGACCACCTGCGCCGGCGCCGAAAGGTCGAACACCAGCCGCGAGCGCCCGGGCGCGAACAGCCCGCCGCGCCAGCCGGCAATCAGCCCCTTGCCCGTCGCTCCAACCCGCGCCGGCATGCGAAACGTCACTTCCGGCATTTCCACCACCAGCCGGTCCGGCTCGCTCAGCACGAAGGCGCGCGGCTGGATCAGCGCATTGAGGCGCATGCGGAACGAAGTACCCTGGTTGTCGACGCCGAGTTCCGGATTGAACGCCAGCACCTGCGAGCCGGGTTGAACCGGCCGGGCGGTCGCGGCGCCGCCGCCCGCCCCTTGCGCCACGGTGTCGGTGGCACCCTGTGCCCGCGCCGGAATCGCTGCCGAGCCGGCGAGAACCGCCAGGATCAGCCCGGCGAGCAGCACGACGAGTGCCAGCACACCGCGCTGGCGCTCGGCGTGAACCCCGGTCAGGACATGGCTGGACGGCTGCTGCATGCGATCGATCCGGGTCCCGATTCAACAACGATGGCGAGGAACGCGCGAAACCGACGTTCTTATAGGCGATCCCAAGACGAATTTCACGCCTCAACATGCGGGATGGCGGTTAATCGGTCGTTGACCAAGACCTGCCCCGACGGCGCTCACGGGATTGTTTGCCGCAAGGACGCAACGGCATCGCTTGCCAATCCGCCACGCGACCCGTACAACACAAGATACGGAATTCGCCACAGGCGGCGAATGTCCGGACGGCGTTACGTCTTTCAGCGCGCGGCCGCGATCCGGCCTCGCATGCGCCTCTCGGGAGCTGTCCGCGACGGACCATCCCGCGATTCCGGCGCGCCGGTTCCGGTTCCCCGCCCTTACCAGGGTGGGAAGCGACCCGAATCGCGGCGACGAAGACGGCCCTGCCCGCTCCGGCCCCGCCTGCGGCGTTGGAAATCCCACGCGTATGTTTGGGTTTTCATCCGGACGCAGCCAGACCCGGCTCTCTTGGCCGATCCGGCAACGTCGTTTCGCGTACGGTCGTTCAGGCTCGCTGTTCATTCGGAGCCGGGGCCGACCGCCACCCCTCCGGCGCGTCCCCCGCGCCATCAGCTCCGGCGCTCTCGCGGCGCCGATCAACAACCGGGCCCGACGGCCATGACACGAGACGAGCAGGGACGGCAGACAGGAGGCCCGCGGACCACGCGTCCGGGGATCGCCGGGTCGTCCCGCATCGGCTCGGGCCGTTTCCCGATCCTTTCACCGACATCCAGACAAGCCGGCCGCCTGCCCTCCTCCTTTGCGCAACGCTGCGCAAGCGGACGCGCGCGCGGTCGCGGAGATATTCGGCCATGGCCAACAAGATGCTCATCGACGCCACCCACCCGGAGGAGACCCGGGTCGTGGTGGTGCGCGGCAACCGCGTAGAAGAATTCGACTTTGAATCCGCAGCCAAGAAGCAACTGAGGGGCAATATCTATCTGGCGAAGGTGACGCGCGTGGAGCCCTCGCTCCAGGCCGCCTTCGTCGATTACGGCGGCAATCGCCACGGCTTCCTCGCCTTCTCGGAAATCCACCCGGACTACTACCAGATCCCGCACGCCGACCGCGCCGCGCTGATCGAGGACGAACTGCGCGCGCAGGCCGACTTCGACCGCGAGGAGCCGCGCCGCGCCCGCCCGTCCAAGTCGAATGCCGAATCCGGCGAGGACACCGAGGCCGAGGACGGCGACGACGAGGGCGATGAGGAGGATCAGGTCGAATCGGTCGGTGCCGAGGACGCGCTCGAGGAACTGCCCGAGCGTCGCGCCGGCCCGCGCTATCGTCGCCAGTACAAGATCCAGGAAGTCATCAAGCGCCGTCAGGTGCTGCTGGTGCAGGTGGTCAAGGAAGAGCGCGGCAACAAGGGCGCCGCGTTGACGACCTACCTGTCGCTCGCCGGCCGCTACTCGGTGCTGATGCCGAACACCGCCCGCGGCGGCGGCATTTCCCGCAAGATCACCAACGTCACCGACCGCAAGCGCCTGAAGAAGATCGCCCAGGAGCTCGAGGTGCCGGAAGGCATGGGCGTGATCCTGCGCACCGCCGGCGCCGCGCGCACCAAGGTCGAGGTCAAGCGCGACTTCGAATACCTGCTGCGCCTGTGGGAGAACGTCCGCGACCTGACGCTGAATTCCTCGGCGCCGACGCTGGTCTACGAGGAAGGCTCGCTGATCAAGCGCTCCATCCGCGACCTCTACAACAAGGACATCGACGCGGTCACCGTCGCCGGCGACGAGGGCTATCGCGAGGCCAAGGACTTCATGCGCATGCTCATGCCGAGCCATGCCAAGAACGTCCAGCCCTACAAGGAACTGGTGCCGCTGTTCACCCGCTCCGGCGTCGAAAGCCAGCTCGACGCGATGTTCTCGCCCCAGGTCACCCTGCGTTCCGGCGGCTACATCGTCATCAACCAGACCGAGGCGCTGGTGTCGATCGACGTCAACTCCGGCAAGTCGACCCGCGAGCACAATATCGAGGACACCGCGCTCCAGACCAATCTGGAAGCGGCCGAGGAAGTGTCGCGCCAGCTGCGCCTGCGCGACCTTGCCGGCCTGATCGTGATCGACTTCATCGACATGGAGGAGAACCGCAACAACCGTGCGGTCGAGCGCAAGATCAAGGAATGCCTGAAGAACGACCGCGCCCGCATCCAGGTCGGCCGCATCTCGCATTTCGGCCTTTTGGAAATGTCGCGCCAGCGCCTGCGCACCGGCGTCGTCGAGAGCTCCATGGTCACCTGCCCGCATTGCGGCGGCGCCGGCCATGTCCGCTCGACCGAGTCGGTGGCGCTGCACATCCTGCGCGCCCTTGAGGAACAGCTGATCCGCAACTCGTCGCATCACCTGATCGTCAAGACCCGGGCCCAGGTGGCGCTCTACATCCTCAACCAGAAGCGTCCGCACCTCATCGACATCGAGAACCGCTTCGTCCTGTCGATCAGCGTCGTTGCCGACGAGCATGCCGTGTCCGGCAGCCAGCTCTACGTTATCGAGCGCGGCGAACTGGTCATCCGCGAGCCGGGCACCATCATTCCGGCGCTCAGCACCGCTCCGGTGACCATCGAACTCGACGAGGACGACTATCTCGACACCTTGGTCGAGGACGAGGTCGACGTCGACGAGGAGGAAGAGGACGACCGCGAGGCGGAAGCCGAAGGCCGTGGCGAGCGCGAGCGTGAACCGCGTCGCGACCGGCGCGAGGCCCGTGAACCGCGTGAACCCCGCGAACCGCGCGAGGCTCGCGAGCCGCGCGAGGCCGGCGAAGGCGACGATGGCGAGGGCGGCACCGCCGCCGAGCGCGAGCAGCGCCGCAAGCGTCGGCGTCGGCGGCGTCGGCGGGGCGGCGAAGGCACCCGTGGCGAAGCCAATGGCGGCGCCCCGCGTGACGAGTTCGATCCGGAGACCGCCCGCGCCCAGAACGGCGACGACAGCGAAGGCGACTACGAGGACGGTGGCGACGACGAGGACGGCGGCGACGATCAGCCGAACGCCAATGCCGCCGCCCAGGAACAGAACGGCGAGGCCCGCAAGAAGCGGCGTCGCGGTCGTCGTGGCGGCCGGCGCGGCCGGCGCGGTCGCGATGAGGACGGCCAGATCACCAATGGCGAGGACGGCGGCGACGCTGGCGACGCCGGCGATCAGGACTATGACGACGATGGCGCCCAGGGCGAGCGTGACGATGACGATCGGCCGGTTGCCGCGACCGCTCCGGTCGAGGAGCCGCAGGTGATCGTCGTCGACCGTGCCTCGCTCGAGGCCGAACTCGCCGAGCCGGTCGCCGAAAAGCCGGCGAAGAAGCCGCGCAAGTCGCGCGCCAAGCCGAAGCCGGAAACGGTGGCGGAAGCCGCCGTCGAAGGTGGCGAGGCCGAGGCGGTCGAACCCGCCGCCAAGCCGCGCCGCGCCCCGCGCAAGCGCACGCCGAAGGCAACCGAGGCCGCCGTCGCTGAGACCGCCGTCGAGGAAGCAGTGACCGAAGCTCCGGTCGCGGCCCCGGTCGAGACGACTGTCGTCGCCCCGGCCCCCGAACCCGTCGCCGCCCCGGCGCCGGCTCCGGTCGTCGAGGCCGAGGTGGAAGCGCCGAAGTCGCAGCCGCTCGAGGCCCAGATCGCGCCGCCGCCGCCGGAAGCCGTGGTGATCGAGGTCAGCGGCGATGGCGACAGCGGCTCCCGCCGCCTCGGCTGGTGGTCGAAGTTCCGCAAGTGAGCCGGTAGCCCGGCAAGATCGGTCCGTTCGGCGGCAACCGCCCTGAACGGACCGGCTCCGAGCCGCGAGGCAACAGACAACAAAAAGCGCGCTGCAATCTTGCCGGATTGCAGCGCGCTTTGTTTTGGCTTGGTCGCCCCCCAGGTGTTCCCCGGGTTGCCCCGATGGCAAGGCTCACCGTCACCTCTCCCGCCAGGTTGCCTTGGGGCCAACCGGCGGGAGCGGATCACCGCCAGCGAAGGGGGTCGCTGGAGGTGACGGTAGAGGTCGGAAACGGGGCCGGCCTTGCGGCGGCATCGCCGGCCCCGCCGGGCGCCGCCGGGATCGCCCGGCCCGAACGGCACCGGTCGCGAACCCTTGCGGCGCCGGCCGGAAGCGGTTGGGCAGGCATTCGGGCGCACCCGCGCCGATGCCCGCGCCGTCACTCCGCCCGGTCGTCCTTGAACGTCCGCACGCCCGAGATCATCGTCGAGACGATCGACTGCCGCGACATGATATCCTCGCGGATCGCCACATAGACGTGGATGATGATGAACACCACGAAGATCCACATGCCGAGCCGGTGATAGGCGTGCACGTCGGCCGAGCCGCCGAGCATCGGCAGCACCCAGCCGGCGATCTTGTCGGCCCAGCTACCCTGCATCAGCCCCTCGCTGTAGAGTGCCAGCCCGGTGAAGATCATGAACAGGCTGCCGAGCACGATGAAGAAGAACATCGCCAGCTGCGCCAACGGGTTATGGCCGACATACTTGCGCGGCTCCCGCTTCAGGAACAGATACCAGCGGATCTCCTCCCACACCTCGACCCACCAGACGCCCTTCCAGAACGGCAGGATGAACAGCTGGCTGGCGTGATGATTGCCCACCAGAGCCCAGTACATCCGGCCGATGAAGCCGACGACGAACAGCAGCGCCGCGGTGAAGTGGACAAAGCGGATATAGCCCATCAGGAAGTTGGCGCTCGCCTCGCCCGGCATCGTCGGCAGCGGCTGACCGATGAAATAGCCGGTCAGGCACAGACAGACGATCGCCAATGCGTTCAACCAGTGCCAGGCCCTGAGCGGGGCCTCGTAGACATAGACCGCGCTGAGGCGCTTGCCGCGCTCCCTGAGTTCGGCCAATTCCTCTTCGGAAATTGACGTCATGACTCCCTCCCTGGGAATTCTGCCGGATGGAGGCCGGCGACGCGTCGACCGCGCCGCCGGCGGTGCATCAGCGCACGGTCACGCGCGTCATTTCCTCGCCTTCCGGCCCCATCACATGGGTCGAGCAGGCAAGGCACGGATCGAACGAATGCAGCGTCCGCAGGATCTCGACCGGCTCGTCCGGCCGTTCCATCGGCGTGTTCATCAACGACGCCTCGAACGCCCCGATGCCGCCCTTGGGATCGCGCGGCGAACCGTTCCAGGTGGTCGGCACGACGCACTGGTAGTTGTCGATCTTGCCGTCCTTGATGCGGATCCAGTGGCCCAGCCCGCCGCGCGGCGCCGCCACGGTGCCGACGCCCTTGGCTTCCTTCGGCCAGGTCGACGGGTCCCACTTCTCGACATTGGCGGTGGCGGTGTCGCCATTCTTGATGTTCTTCACCAGCATGTCGAAGTCGTCGAGCGCCTGCTTGGCGCAGTACTGGCATTCCAGCGCCCGCGCCAGCGTCCGACCGATGGTGGTCGGCAACGCCTGCTTGGCGGTGAGGCTGGTGCCGGCGAGCGAGTTGAAGCGCCCGAGCGAGTCGTCGATCTGGCCGCGCACATAGTCGACCTTCTGGGCATAGGCCAGGATATAGCGCGACAGCGGCCCGACCTCGCAGGCATGCCCGCGCCAGCGCGGCGACTTGATCCAGGAATACTTGGCGCTTTCGTCCAGTTCCTTGATGTCGGTGCGGCTGCCCTTGGTGCCGGGGCCGAGCACATAATTCGGCTCGGTGACGCCGTCCCACGGATGCAGGCCCTTCGATTCATCGGCATACTTGTACCAGGAATGCCCGACGAACTCCTGCACCTGCTCCGGATCGCGCGGATCGATCGGATGCACTTCGTCCCAATTGCCGTTGAGGATCACGCCGCCCGGCAGGCGCTGGGTCTTCTTGTCGTAGGGCACTTCCTCGTAGTCGCCGTAGTCCATGACGTTGAGCGCCGAAAGCCCGCCGCCATGCAGCCAGTTCTTGTAGAACGAGGCGACCGCCAGCACGTCCGGGATATAGACGTTCACCGTGAAGTCATAGGCTTCCTGCAGTCGGGCATAGATGAACTGCAGCCGCTCCCAGTTGAGCGGCGCGCCGGCGGCGCCGACGCCGTCGATGTTGATGGCGCAGGGCACGCCGCCGACCAGATAGTTCGGATGCGGGTTCTTGCCGCCGAGGATGGTGTGGACCTTGACGATTTCCTTCTGGAAGTCGAGCGCTTCCAGGTAATGCGTCACCGCCATCAGGTCGGCTTCCGGCGGCAGCTTGTAGGCCGGGTTCGACCAGTAGCCGTTCTTGAAGATGCCGAGCTGGCCGGATTCGACGAACTTCTTCAGCCGCGTCTGCACGTCGCGGAAATAGCCGGCCGAGGCATTCGGATGCGACGGCGACACCATCTGCTGCAATTCGCTCGTCGCCTTCGGGTCCGCCTTCAGCGCGTTGACCGGGTTGACCCAGTCGAGCGCGTGCAGGTGATAGAAGTGGACGATGTGATCATGCACCTGCAGCACCTTGGCCATGATCTCGCGGATGTAGTGCGCGTTCTTCGGGATGCGGATGTTGAGCGCATCCTCGACCGCCCGCACCGACGTCAGCGCGTGACAGCCGGTGCAGACACCGCAGATGCGCTCAACGAACGCCCACGCATCGCGCGGATCGCGACCCTTGAGGATCACCTCCAGCCCGCGCCACATGGTTCCGGTCGAGACGGCGTTGCGGATGACGTTGCCGGCGTCGACATTGACCTCGACGCGCATGTGACCTTCGATGCGGGTGACCGGATCGACGACGACGCGGCGACCGGAATTGTCCATCTTGAACCCGGTCGGGGTTTGCAGAACCGCCATGGGTCACTCTCCCTTTTGCTGCGCGCGCTTCAGCGCGCTGACGGCGGCGTGGACGGCGACGGCGCCGCCGACGGCGGCGGCTGCGACGCCGCCGATCTTGTCCGCGTTGGCTTCAATTCCGAACTGGTGGATGTCGGTCAGGCGCGCATACCAGGAGCCCTTGTCCCAGAAGCCCTCTTCCGAGCAGCCGATGCAGCCATGCCCCGACTGGATCGGGAACGACGTGCCCTCGTTCCAGCGCACGGTCGAGCAGGCATTGTAGGTGGTCGGACCCTTGCAGCCGACCTTGTAGAGGCAGTAGCCCTTGCGCGCGCTCTCGTCGTCGAAGGCCTCGACGAATTGCCCGGCATCGAAATGCGGCCGGCGATAGCACTTGTCGTGGATGCGCTGCGAATAGAACATCAGCGGCCGGCCCATGCGGTCGAGCGGCGGAATGCGGTCGAAGGTGAGCATGTAGGTGATGACGCCGGTCATCACCTCGGCGATCGGCGGACAGCCGGGCACGCGGATGATCGGTTTGTCGGTGATCACCTCATGCACCGGCGTGGCGCGCGTCGGATTGGGTCGCGCCGCCTGGACGCAGCCGAACGAGGCGCACGAGCCCCAGGAAATGATCGCCTTGGCGTCCTTGGCGACCTTCCTCAGCTGGTCGACGAACGGCTTGCCGCCGATGATGCAGCTCATGCCATCCTGATTGAGCGGCGGATTGCCCTCCACCGCCAGGATGTAGTTGCCCTTGTACTTGGTCATCACCTCGTCGAGGATCGCCTCGGCCTGATGCCCGGCCGACGCCATCAGCGTGTCGTCATAGTCGAGCGAGATCATCGACAGCACGACATCCTTGGCCAGCGGGTGGGCCGAGCGGATGAAGCTCTCCGAGCAGCAGGTGCACTCCAGCCCGTGCAGCCACAGCACCGGGGTGCGCGGCTTGGTCTCCATCGCGTGGGCGATCTGCGGCACATAGGACGGCCCGAGGCCAAGCGCCGTCGCGGTGAGCGAGCAGAATTTGAGCAGACTGCGACGCGTGATCCCCTGTCGACGCATCACGTCATAAAAGGTTTCTGTCATGGCCATGTCCGGGCACCCTCCATCGCCGCGTTGGCGTTGTTGTCGTCGCTGATGTCGCGACGTCTTGGGGGAGCCGTTTGCAGGCCGCGTGCCAGATGCTGGAGCTATTCTAAATCAATGGGTTACAGAATTTCAAAGGATTAAAGGCGGACGCAGGATGATCGATTCGGTGGAAAGCCCGGAAAGCCCGTTTCCACCCTCGCCGCCACCGCTCGCGCGCCCCGCCGGCGATCGTCGTCGCCAGGTCGAGCGACATGTCCCAATCAGCCTCACCGGCGCCCGCGCAACAAAAAAGGCCGGAACGAGCCCGACCTTGTGACTGGATATCGAGGCTGGATCCGCCCGGCCGATGACGGCCGGGACCCGGGATCAGGACTTGGCGATCTTCACCGGCCGCAACAGGAACGCCGGCACATGGTCGCCCATGCCGACAATCTTGCTGTCGCCGTCGGAATCCCGCTCCTCGCGACGCGGCCGCGCCGAGCCGAACTGCACCGGCGACGACTCCGCCACCCGCGCCCGCGCGCTGGCCTTTTCCGGCCGGTCCTGCCGCGGCGCCCGCTCGGGACGCTCCGTCCGCGGCGGCCGTTCGCCGCGCGCCGGACGCTCTGCCCGTTCAGCCCGCTCGGGCTGGGCGGTCCGCTCAATCGCCGGCTCGGCGGCCTCGCGCACCGGCTGACCGCGGCCGCCGGCCACGCGCGGCGCCGCCTCTTCGTCCGCATCCAGCGCATGGATATGCCGGGGAACCCGATCGGCGCTCGGACGACGCTCGCCCCGCTCGGGCCGTTCACCCCGTTCCGGGCGTCCGCCGCGACGACCGCCCTCGGCCGGCTTGCGCCCGCCGCGACCGCGCGCCTCGCCGGCGCTGGCCGTGAAGTCGACCGGCGTGCCGATCCACTCCGGCTCCTCGCCGATCAGCTTGCGGATCGCCGCCAGGTGCTTCTCATCGCGCCCGCCGACAATGGTGATCGCCGTGCCCGACCGGCCGGCCCGGCCGGTGCGGCCGATGCGGTGAACATAGTCCTCCGCATGGATCGGCACGTCGAAATTATAGACATGCGACACATCCGGGATGTCGAGACCGCGCGCCGCGACGTCGGAAGCGACCAGCAGCGTCAGCTTGTTGGTGCGGAACGCCTCCAGCGTCGCCATACGCGCCCGCTGGTCCATGTCGCCATGCAGCGCGCCGACATTGAAGCCGTGCTTCTCCAGGCTCTTGTAGAGCGTGGCGACATCGCGCTTGCGATTGCAGAAGACGATGGCGTTCTTCAGGTCCTGGGCGCTCTTGATCAGCGACCGCAGCACTTCGCGCTTCTCCCAGTCGTCGGCGCCGGCGGCGGCGAGCTGCTGGGTGACGGTCTTGGCGGTGGTCGCCGGCTTGGCGACCTCGACCCGCACCGGGTCCTTGAGGAAGGCCTCGGCGAGGCGCTGGATTTCCGGCGGCATCGTCGCCGAGAACATCAGCGTCTGGCGGTTGCCGGGGATCAGCTTGCAGATGCGCTCGATGTCCGGGATGAAGCCCATGTCGAGCATGCGGTCGGATTCGTCGATGACCAGGATCTCGACGGCGGTCAGCAGCAGCTTGCCGCGCTCGAAGTGGTCGAGCAGCCGGCCCGGCGTCGCGATCAGCACGTCGGCGCCCCGATCCAGCTTCTTTTCCTGATCGTTGAACGAAACGCCGCCGATCAGCAGCGCCACCGTCAGGTTATGATTGACGCCATACTT
>JAEULV010000033.1 GCA_016793065.1 Hyphomicrobiaceae bacterium | reverse complement strand
TGTCCCATCCGCATCAGAGGCAGGGGAAATTCGCGCGACGATTACCATCGGTCCACTTCAAGGCCGGATGGTATCAGTGGGTCCAGGCACCGACGCGCGTGAACTTGAAGTTGTCGGAATAGGACATCTTCTTCGCGGTCTTTTCCTGCGGATCGCGCACGGTGAAGGCGAGGCCGTTGCGGGTCGCGTAGGCGATGGCGTCTTCCTTGGTCTCGAAATAAAGGCGGATCTGCGCCTTCATGTCGGTCGAGGAGGTCCAGCCCATCAGCGGGTCGATGGCGCGCGGCGTCTCCGGCTCGTGCTCCAGGCACCAGCGTCTGGTCTTGGCCTGTCCGGACTGCATGGCCGTTTTCGCCGGTCTGAAGATGCGCGCCACCATGATGCGTCGATCCTGCTTTGATGCCCTATTCGGATTGGCTGGCCATTGGTCGGGGCAGCAGGATTCGAACCTGCGACCTGAAGTACCCAAAACTTCCGCGCTACCAGGCTGCGCTATGCCCCGACACAGACGACCAACCGCCTGTCACGCCACTCGATTACACGCGGCGTCGCCGCAACTCAAGTCGGCAGTTGGGATTGCCCGCCGGTTTCGGCGCGGTTCACTGCACGCCGACGCCGGCCTTGGCGCGCACCAGCGGATGCTCCAGCCGGTCGCCGGGCTTCAGTCCGATGCGCCGGGCGGTTCCGGCAACCACTTCCAGCACGAATCGGCAGGGGCCGGCCGACGGCACCGTCACTTCCGACAGCGGCGTGGTGTTTTCGGCGATGCGATGCACCCGGCCGTCGGCGCGGATGAAGATCATGTCGAGGGAAACATAGGTGTTGCGCATCCAGAAGCCGAGCTCGCGCTCGACCTGGAAATCGAACAGCATGCCGGCATCGGCGGCCATCTGGGTGCGAAACATCAACCCTTGCGAGCGCGACGCGTCGTCGGCGGCGACCTCGACGGTGAAGGCGTGACGCGCCGATGCGGTGACCAGCGTCGCGACCTTGGCCCGTTCCTGCGCCGCCGCCGGCGAAACCACCGCAGGCGGCAGGATAGCGGGGCCGATGCCGGCCAGCAGCAGCAGTCCGCAGGCGATCGCCAAGCGCCGAACCCATTGCATCATCGTCCGTCCCCTCGGCCGTTTCGGGCCGGCCATCCGCCCTGCCCGCGTCTTGTCGCGGCTATGTATAGCAATGAAGGCAAGCGTTTGACAGTCTCCCGCGGGTCGCAGCACAGCAGATCCGGCCGACCGGTCCACCCGTTGCCGGATGGCGGGGGACGCCGGCGCTCCGCCGTTCGCCGAGGCCCGCCGCCTGCCTGCCCTCTCGGCAATCCGGACCGTGAAATGCCGCAAAAATCCCCGTTTTGCCGCGAAGTTTGATTTGACAGCGGCATTTTCGTTTGATCAACTGGTAAAATAGAATGGTTTAAAGTCGCATCTGCATGCGGGAAAACCCGCATTCGACGCGTGCTTTTTCCGGTTTCGGATTTATGATGATCGAATGAGGCAAGCCCGCCGCCAGCCGTCGGCACCGCCGGCGGCATTCGGCACCGGGCCGAAGCGAGAGGAGAGGACAGGATGAGCCGTCAACCGGACATCGCGGCGGGGCGCCTGACGGGCGCCGATCTCGACCGCAATTTCGCCGATCTCGCGCCGCCGCTGACCAAGCTCGAAGCCCGCGTCGCCGCCGAGCGCTGTCTCTATTGTTATGGCGCGCCGTGCCAGACCGCCTGCCCGACCTCCATCGACATTCCGCTGTTCATCCGGCAGATCGCCACCGGCAATCCGCTCGGCGCCGCCCGCACCATTCTCGACGCCAACATCTTCGGCGCCATGTGCGCCCGCGTCTGCCCGACCGAGACCCTGTGCGAGGAGGCCTGCGTGCGTGAGGCCGCCGAGGGCAAGCCGGTCGAGATCGGCCGGCTGCAGCGCCACGCCACCGATGCCTTGATGGCGGACGGGCGCCAGTTCTATCGCCGGGGCGCCGCCACCGGCCGCAATGTGGCGGTCGTCGGCGCCGGGCCGGCCGGTCTGGCCTGCGCCCACAAGCTCGCAACCCTCGGCCATGCCGTCACGGTGTTAGAGGCGCGCGCCAAGGCGGGCGGGCTCAATGAATATGGGCTTGCCGCCTACAAGGCGACCAATGCTATCGCCGCACGCGAGATCGACTATATCCTCGGCGTCGGCGGCATCTGCGTCTCGACCGGCAAGGCGCTGGGGCGCGATTTCAGCCTCGGCGAATTGCGCGAGAGCCATGACGCGGTGTTCCTCGCCATCGGCCTTGGCGATACCAATCCGCTCGGGCTCGGCGACGGGCTTAGCGGCGTCATCGACGCGGTCGACTTCATCGCAGAGTTGCGGCAGGCGTCGGACAAGGCGAGCCTGCCGGTCGGCCGCAAGGTCGTGGTGATCGGCGGCGGCATGACCGCCATCGACATCGCCACCCAGGTGAAGCGCCTCGGCGCCGAGGATGTGACCATCGCCTATCGCCGCACCCGCGCCGAAATGGGCGCCTCCGGCTACGAGCAGGACGTGGCGCTCGCCAGCGGCGTCGCCATTCGCGCCTCGCTGATGCCGAAGCGGCTGGTCGGCGCCGACGGCGCCGTCGTCGCCATAGAACTGGAACGCACCCGCACCGAGGCCGGCAAGCTCGTCGGCACCGGCGAACTGGAAACGCTTGCCTGCGACCAGCTGTTCATCGCCATCGGCCAGTCGCTGGTGACGGCGGGCCTCGTCGAGGCCGGCATCCGGCTGGAGAAGGGCCGCGTCGTCGTCGATGCCGAGGGCCGCACCTCCGCCCCCGGCATCTGGGCCGGCGGCGATTGCGTCCTCGGCGGCAAGGATCTCACCGTCGCGGCGGTGGAGGACGGCAAGCAGGCGGCCCTGTCGATCGACCGCGCCCTTTCGGGCGCCGGCGCGATCGCGGCAGAATGAATCGGGGAGAACACGACGATGGCTGATCTGAGCATCAACTTTTGCGGCGTGAAGGCCCCGAACCCGTTCTGGCTGGCTTCGGCGCCGCCGACGGACAAGGCCTATAACGTCATCCGCGCCTTCAAGGCCGGTTGGGGCGGTGTGGTGTGGAAGACGCTGGGCGAGGATGGACCGCCGATCGTCAACGTCTCCGGCCCGCGCTACGGCGCCTGGCATTCCCAAGACCGGCGGGTGATGGGCTTCAACAATATCGAGCTGATCACCGACCGGACGCTTGAGGTGAACCTGCAGGAAATCAAGCAGGTCAAGCGCGACTTTCCCGACCGGGCGCTGATCACCTCGCTGATGGTGCCCTGCACCGAGGATGCCTGGAAGGCGATCCTCAAGCGGGTCGAGGACACCGAGTGCGACGGCGTCGAACTGAATTTCGGCTGTCCGCACGGCATGTCGGAACGCGGCATGGGCTCGGCGGTCGGGCAGGTGCCGGAATACATCGAAATGGTGGCGCGCTGGTGCAAGTCGCACACCCGCATGCCGGTCTTCGTCAAGCTGACCCCCAACATCACCGACATCCGCTGGCCGGCGCGCGCTGCCAAGCGCGGCGGGGCCGACGCGGTGAGCCTGATCAACACCATTTCCTCGATCATGAAGGTCGATCTCGACCGTATGTCGCCGTGGCCGGTGGTCGACGGCGAAGGCTCCCACGGCGGCTATTGCGGCCCGGCGGTGAAGCCGATCGCCCTCAACATGGTC
Organism: Hyphomicrobiaceae bacterium; assembly: GCA_016793065.1. Classification (GTDB taxonomy): domain Bacteria; phylum Pseudomonadota; class Alphaproteobacteria; order Rhizobiales; family Ancalomicrobiaceae; genus JAEULV01. The sequence continues at coordinate 20,022 of JAEULV010000033.1, read as the reverse complement.
GGCGAGATCGCCCGCGATCCCGAAACCGCCGGCCTGCCGATCTCCGGCATCGGCGGCATCGAGACCTGGCGCGACGCGGCCGAGTATATCGCGCTCGGCTGCGGCTCGGTGCAGGTCTGCACCGCCGCCATGGTCTATGGCTTCCGCATCGTCGAGGAGATGATCAGCGGGCTGTCCAACTGGATGGACGAGAAGGGCTATCGCGGCATCGAGGACTTTCGCGGCCTCGCCGTGCCGAGGATCAAGAACTGGGAGAACCTCAACCTCGACTACGCCGTCAAGGCGTCGATCGACCAGGACCTCTGCATCAAGTGCGGCCGCTGCCACATCGCCTGCGAGGACACCTCGCATCAGGCGATCACCCAGATGGTCGATGGCGTCCGCAAGTTCACGGTGATGGAAGAAGAGTGCGTCGGCTGCAATCTCTGCGCCGTGGTCTGCCCGGTCGACGACTGCATCACCATGGTGCCGCTCGCCGATGGCGCCGTCGACAAGCGCACCGGACGGGTGATCGGCGGCCGGCGCACCTGGCTGCAGCACCCGAACAACCCGATGGCCAAGGAGCCCGCCTGAAACCCGCGCATCAGGCCGGCGCCCGTCGGGCGCAAACCCGGCACGCCCCCCTCCCCCAGATTTTCACCGCCGCCGGGACGACCTCCCGGCGGCTTTTTCATGAGACGCCCGGCCGCGCCACCGGACAGGGGCGACTTACCTGCGACCTTCACACCGGAAAGCCCGAATCATGGGCATTTTCGACAGGATCCACCGGTCATCGCGCCCCGCGCCGCCGGCCTGAGCGAGGCGCCAATCGTGCGCGATCTGGAAAATCGCGGCATCAAGCTACCGGATCGCGCCGTCGAGCACCACGACCTGTGCCATTTCGGCCACATTCTTTACGCGCGGGTCGCAAGTCCTAACGCGCCGTGCCGCTGTCTTAAGGCTCTTTTTACTCTTGTTACCGCAATGTCTCTCTTAACGAAGTACTTACCATGATTAAAGGAAAACGGGAATGACCACGCTTCGGCTCGCCTCGGCCCTCGTCGCCACCGCCCTTCTGACCTCCACCGCCATGGCGGCCGACCTTGCCCACCCGCAGGTCATCCCGGCGGCGCCGCACCAGAACACCGTCTATAACTGGTCGGGCAGCTATGTCGGCGCCTTCGCCGATTACGGCTTCGGCAGCGACGACGCCTCGGTGCGCGGCACCAACACGGCCGGCATGCTCGACGTCAAGGGCTTCGGCGGCGGCATTCACGTCGGCCACAACTACCAGACCGGCAATGTGGTCTTCGGCATCGAGGCCGATGTCATGATGCACGGCATGGAGGACAGCGTCACCAACGCCGCGCTGTTTGGCGGCACCACGGCTTCCGCCAAGTACAACTGGTTTGCCACCGTGCGCCCGCGCATCGGCTACGCCATCGACCGCTTCATGATCTACGCCACCGCCGGCATCGCCGCGGGCGGCGTCGAGTACAACACCATCGTCGGCGACGGCAGCGGCAGCCTGCGTTCCAAGACCACGCGCTTCGGCCTCGCCGCCGGCGCCGGCGCCGAATACGCCATCACCGACAACATCTCGCTGCGGGCCGAATACATGTACGTGAACCTCGAGACCGAGCGCTTCACCTTCGGCCTCAACCGCACCACCTCGATCGCCGAGAGCCACCACATCCGCGTTGGTGCCAGCTACAAGTTCTGATCCGGCGCCGGTCCCGCCGGCCGCCACCTGAACATGACCGGCGAGCGCCCGCGCGTTCGCCGGTTTTCTATTGGGCGCCTCGAAGGCGGCGCGGCGATATTCCGGTCCCGTCCCGGCCGGGCGGATCGGCCCGGCCGGCCAAAAGCGGATTCCCTTTTGGCGCGACTGACATTAAAGGTTGGGCTCGTCCTTGCGCCGGAGCCTTCAGACCCATGTCCGCCAATCCTCATCCCCGCCCATCGGTCGCCCATTCGATCGCGGCCTTGCGCGAAACCGTCCGGCAATGGCGGCGCGCCGGCGAGAGCGTGGCGATGGTGCCGACCATGGGGGCGCTGCATCAGGGGCATCTCGATCTGGTGCGGGCCGGACTGGCGCGGCGCGACCGTGTCGTCGTCTCGATCTTCGTTAACCCGGCGCAGTTTGCCCCGCATGAGGACTTCGACGCCTATCCGCGCACGCTGGACAGCGACCTCGACAAACTCGCCGGCGTCGGCGCCGATGTGGTGTTCGCCCCGTCGGCGCGGGAGATGTATCCGGAGGGCTTTGCCACGCGGATCGTGCCGGAAGGCGCGGCGCTGGGGCTGGAAACCGACTTCCGGCCGCATTTCTTCGGCGGCGTCGCCACGGTCGTTGCCAAGCTGCTGCTCGCCTGCCTCGCCGACGATGCGATGTTCGGCGAGAAGGATTACCAGCAGCTGGCGGTGGTGCGGCAGCTGGTGCGGGATCTGAACATTCCGACGGAGATCGTCGGCTGTCCGACGACGCGCGAGGCCGACGGGTTGGCGATGTCGTCGCGCAACGCCTATCTGACGGCGGCGGAGCGGGCTGCGGCGCCGGTGCTGCATGCGGCGATGCAGGATGCGGCGCGGGCGATCCGGGGCGGGGCCATGATCGAGGTGGCGCTGGCGCCGGCGCGCGAGCGCATCCTCGCCGCCGGCTTTCGCGATCTCAACTATCTGGTGGTGCGCCACGCGGTGACGCTGGCCGAGGTCAAGGACCCGGCAAGCGAGCCGATGCGGATGCTGGTCGCGGCCTGGATCGGCAAGACCCGGCTGATCGACAACATCGCGGTTTGACGCCGAATGCCGCGCCGCGCCGGCCAGGACGGGAATTCAGGCTTAACGGTTTGTTCGCTCGAATAGGGCAGGATCGCCTCGTCAGCTTTTCGGTTTGTCGAGGCGTAAATGGATCTGGCGACAATCATCGGCGTCCTGGGCGGATTCGGCGTGCTCTACGGCGCCATTCTGCTGGAAGGCTCCAAGCTCAGCCAGTTCATGAACCTGCTCGCCACCGTGGTGGTGATCGGCGGCGCCATGACCGCGGTTCTGGTGCGCTATACCCTGAAGAGCTTCGTCTCGGCGCTGGTGACCGGCGTCAAGCAGTCGATCAAGTATCACGAGGTGTCGGCGGTCGAACTGATCGAGACGCTGGCGGAGCTTGCCGCCGTGGTCCGGGCCAAGGGACCGCTGGGTGTCGAGGCGTTCGAGACCAATGACGACTTCCTGAAGCGCGGCGCGCAGATGATCGCCGACGGCTACACGCCGGAAGCGATCCGCACCTCGCTGGAGCGCGAGCGCGACCTCAATCACGAGCGCTTGACCACGGCCTCGAAGATCTACAAGGCGCTGGGCGAAGCGGCGCCGGGCATGGGCATGGTCGGCACGCTGATCGGCCTGGTTTCGCTGTTCAGCCACATGGAAGACCCCAAGAAGATCGGCCCGGCCATGGCGATCGCGCTGCTGACCACGCTTTACGGCGCGGTGGTGTCGAACGTGGTGGCGCTGCCGCTCGGCGACAAGCTGTCGAACCGGGCGGAGGAGGAAGGCCATCACCAGACGATGATCATCGATGCGTTGCTGATGATCCGCGAGGGCCGCAATGCCCAGTTCATCAAGGACGAGCTTGCCGCCTATCTGCCGCTGCACGACCGGCAGCGCCTGAACGAAGCGGCTTGAGGGCGCGGCGATGGCGAAGAAGAAGGGCGATCACGGCGGCGGCGGTCATGGCGGCGCGTGGGTCATCACCTTCGCCGACCTGGTGTCGCTATTGATGGCGTTCTTCGTGATGCTGCTGTCGTTCTCGGTGCAGGACGAGCAGAAGATCGCCACGGTCGCCGGTTCGATGAAAGATGCGTTCGGCGTGCAGCCGGAGCAGCGCAAGGCCAGCCTGATCGAGATCAACGGCCTGCCGGTGCGCAGCTACTACAAGGAAGTCGGCGTCAACGAGGACATGAAAGAGTCCGAGATCGGCCAGACCCGCAAGGAAGACCACGCCAAGAGCGGCTCGGAACTCAGCACCCACGACATCGAGAAGGCCGAGCGCGAGCGCAAGCGCCAGTTCGCCTCCGCCGCGACGACCCTGCGACAATCGTGGGCTGACCGGCCGGACATCGCCGAGCTGTCGAAGGACATCCAGATGCAGATCACGCCCGAGGGGCTGGAGATCTCGCTGATCGACCAGGACGGCCACGCGATGTTCGACGACGGCTCGCCGCGACCGGTGCCGTCGACGCAGAAGCTGTTGGCAGCGCTGGCGCCGGTGTTGCGCGGATTGCCGCATCAGGTGCGGATCACCGGCCACACCAGCGCGCGGGCCGAAACCAATGCCGCCGGGGCGCGGCAGTCGATCTGGTGGCTGTCGTCGGCGCGCGCCGATGCGGTGCGCTCGCTTTTGACCGCTAACGGGCTTTCCGACGAACGCATCGACAGCGTTGTCGGCAAGGGTTCGACGGACCCGATCTTTCCGAATGATCCCTATCTTTCCGGCAACCGGCGGGTCGAGATCACCCTGCTGAACGCCGCCCCGCCGCTGCCGACGACCTTCCAGCCCTGATCCCGGAACCGCCACCGCCATGCTGGCCGAGTTGCTGCACTTTGCGCTGACGCCGGCATCAATGGCGGCACGACGCGATGGGTCGGTCGCCGATTCGGTCGCGCTGTGGGCGCGGGGGAACCGGCAGAGGCGGGCGTGGGCGGCGCATGAGACGCACGCCCGCGCCGTTGCCGAGGCCGCCATCGGCGAATTGCGCCAGACCCGCACCGCTGTCGTTCTCGGCTCCGGGCTGTTGCGCGACGTGCCGATCGAGCTGCTGCGCGCCCGGTTCAAGCGGGTGGTGCTGGTCGATCTGGTGCACCTCGCGTCGGTTCGCCTGCGGGCGCTGCTCGGGCGATGGGGCAATGTCGAGTTCATGGTGCGCGACATCGCCGGCGGCGAAGAAGGCCGAGACGAAGGCGGAGACTCCGGGGCCTCTCCCCTCGCCTTCCTGCGGTCGATCCCGGATCTGGACCTTGTCATCTCGGCCAATGTGCTGTCGCAGATCGGCGTGGCGGCGCGGGCGCGGGCCGAGGAAATCGCCGGCGCCGATCTCGACGGACCGCTGGCGGACGTGGCGCGACGGCTGCGCCGACACCTCGACGCACTCGCCGGGCTCGGGGCCCGGGCGGTGCTGATCACCGACATCGCCTACCGGGTGCGCGACCGCGCCGGCGGGGAAATCGAGCACTACGACCTGATGCACGGCGTTGCCCTGCCACCCGCCGACGCCCGATGGGAATGGCCGGTGGCGCCGTTCGGCGAGATCCGCCGCGACATCGAACGGGTGCATGACGTGGTCGCCCATGGCGATTTCGGGCGGGCCTGGAGCGCCGGGGTCGGCTCGCCGCCCGACGCCGATCGCGGCTGAGACGCGTTGCGCCGGCATGGCGTCTGCCCGTCGCCCGGGCATAGGAGTTCCGTTTTTCGACGCGCGCATGGCCCAGCTTGCACGATCCATGGTGGCCGACATCGCCGCCCAAGCCTTGGGCGAATAAACTTGACTGAACGATTAAATAATTATCACGACTGTCTTAAAATCCGTCACGCGAGGATACAAAACCGTCATCCCATCCAGTTCATGTAACGAAAATTTCTGATAATTCCGCCATTTCCGCAAGATCACGTATATGACCTTTGACGGATTGATGAATGATCAACTTTGAAGCATTCTGATCTTGCTCGGGGGAAATAGCGCGCGGGTCGTGTCAAGGTTTTTGATCTTGGCCAGTCCTCTCCAGGGCTGCCCGCGCTGCCCCGCCGCACTGTTTCACGTCATGCCGTCCCTGCCGTTCAGGCATTCGCAACCGGGTTTCAGCCCGGTTTTTTTGTTGCGCGCGTCACCGCCGCGACGCGTCCTCGGTCGGCTTCAGGTCGCCTCGACGCAGGAAGCCGTGGCGGGAGCGCCGCCACGGTCGGATTATCCTCAATCTGTCGCCCGGCAAGCCCGCGGCCGGCACTGGTCCAGCCGGGGACCGATGGCGCGGGCCTTCAGGGTCGGCCTCATTCGGCGGCGGCGTAGCCGGCGGACTTGGCCGAGGTCAGCGCGAACGAGCCGGCGCCGAGAAGCGCCTGCGCCAGCGCCGCGACCGTCAGGAAGGCCGGGTATTCCCAGCCGCCATTGGCATTGGAAAAGGCCCAGCCATTGCCGGCATGGACCCAGGTGGCGCCGACGAGCACCGGGATCAGTGCCAGCGACACCGCCCGCACCTGGAAGCCGACGATCAGCGCCAGGCCACCGAGCAGCTCGGCGGCGATGGTGGCATAGGCGAGCACCGACGGCAGGCCTAGCGAGGCGAAGAACTGCACCGTTCCGGGGATGGTGAACACCAGCACCTTCAGCAGGGCATGGGCGATGAACATCACGCCGAGCGCGAGGCGGAGCACAAGAGCGCCGTGGGCGCTGGCGGTACGGTCGTCAAACGGGAAAGTGATCATGGGGGGAACTCCGATCTGTCATGAATATCCGGCCGACGCTTGCCGCCGGCCCATGACCGGACCATGCTTCACTTGATTGAAGTGCACAATCACGCTATAATTAAACGCATTGTTGAATAAAACGAGATCAATCCATGGAAAGTCTGACGCGGATCCAGGCCTTCGTCCAGGTGGTCGATACCGGCGGCTTTTCCGCTGCCGCGCGCAAGCTCGGCAAATCCAAGGCGCTGATTTCGAAATATGTGCGCGAACTCGAGGACGAACTCGGCGCCCGCCTGCTCAACCGCACCACACGACAGCTGTCCTTGACCGAAGTCGGGCAGGTCTATCATCGCGACGCCAGCGACATCCTGCAACGCATCGACGACCTGACCGCCAGCGTCCGCGACACCCAGCGCGAGCCGCGCGGCCTGCTGCGGGTTTCGGCGCCGCGCACCTTCTCCGATTCCAGCCTCGGCGACGCGATCATGGATTTCCTCGTCGCCCACCCGAAGATATCGCTCGACCTCGATTGCGAGGATCGCTTCGTCGATCTGGTCGAGGAGGGCTATGACGTCGCCATCCGCATCGCCATGCTGGCGGATTCGAGCCTCGTCGCCCGCCGGCTGTCGTCGTTTCGCGAAATCACCTGCGCCTCGCCGGGATTCCTTGCCGAGAGCGGCACGCCGACGCATCCGCGCATGCTGGTGGAACTGCCGTGCATCATCGACACCAATTCGCGGCTGCGCTCCAACTGGACCTTCGTCGACAACGGCGAGCGGATTTCGATTCCGGTCAAGGGCCGGGCGGAACTGAACAATCCGACCAATGTGCGCCAGGCCGCCCTCGCCGGTCTCGGCATCGCCCGGATGCCGTATTTCGAGGCGCGCGGCGCGATCGAGGCCGGCTCGCTGGTCGAAGTACTCCAGGAGTTCCAGCCGCCGGAAACCGCCGGCATCTACGCGGTCTATCCGCACCGGCGCCACCTCTCGACCAAGGTCCGCGCCTTCGTCGACCATCTGGTCGCCTGGTTCGACCAGCGCCGCGCCGCCGGCGACGTCTGGTGAAACGCCTTTCGCCGTTGGCTTGAGCGAGCAACCACGGCCATCGTCCCGTTTTCGAACATGAAGCACCGCCTTGACGGTTCGTTTACCGTGCGGCAGCCGATATGTATCATATCAAGTCAATCCCACAGAAACCGCCGATATTTACTTTAATTTATAACCTGAATAGTTCCAATTTTATTGAATTGAATTGCCGGTTATTTACTTGATTGGAAGCAACACGTCGGCAAAATTTCGATAAATCTTTATGTTTCGGGTCATGTCTGATTAAGTTGCCTCAACAAAGTCCGAAGCCGCCGATCGATTTCGGACAGGCCGGCAACGGCACCCGCTCAGACACCGAGGACCCGAACCATGTTTCGCCACTGCCTCAAAGCCTCCACCGCCCTGAATCTGACCCGCGCCATGGCGCGGCGTCTTGCCGGCGACGAGACCGGCAATATCGGCATGACCTTCGCGCTGCTGCTGGTGCCGGTGATCGGCCTCGGCGGCGGCGTCGGCGACATGGCGCGGATGTACAAGGAGCGGACCCAGGTGCAGAAGGCGGCCGATGCCGCCGCGCTCGCCGGCGTCAAGCAGCTGGACAAACCCGACGCCGTCGTCAACGCCACGATCCGCAGCGTGCTCGACGCCAATCTGCCGGCGCACCTGCGCGGCCTGCCCTATACCCCGACGATCAAGAACAGCCGCTCGACCATCGAGATCATCTTCCAGGGCTTCACGCCGACGAGCTTCCTCACCGTCGCCGGCGTCAGCAAGCTCAACTACGGCGTCACCTCGGAGGCGACCATCGGCACCGACGAGGCCGAGATCGCCATCGCCGTCGACGTCACCGGTTCGATGAAGAACCACATGCCGTCGCTGAAGACCGCGACCAAGACGCTGGTCAACGCCGTCTATGGCGGCCGCGCCATGCATGACCGGATCAAGACCTCGCTGATCCCCTATGTCGCCACCGTCAACATCGCCAGCGCGCCGGACGTGATGAAGTACATGGACGTCACCGCCGACTCGAAGTTCCACGGCCAGAACTTCGAGAATGTCTGGCTCGGCGACAACGACAAGTCCTGCGATCCGCCGCCACCACCGCCGCCGGTCGCCACCCCGAAGCCGCCGGTCACCCCTCCCCCGGTCACGCCGCCGCCGGTGACGCCGCCCCCGCCGCCGCCGCCGACGCCGAAGCCGTCGCCGGATCTCGGCGCCGTCGATCTGCCGGACCTGCGCCTGCCGAGCATCGCCGCAATCGGCGATGCCGCGAGCGGCATTCTCGACGAACTCGTCGGCATCAAGGCCGCCGCCGCCGGCGGTTCGCCCTATGGCTCGGCCTATGACGCACTCTACCGCGCCAGCCCGGAAGCCGCCGGCTACGGCCCGGCGCCGGTCGCCGGCGTCCTGGTCGACTGCAACCGCCGCACGCCGTCGAAGGTCAACCACTTCCATCTGTTCCACGCCATGGGCCAGACCTGGAAGGGCTGCGTCGAGATGCGCCCCGAACCCTACGACATCGACGACACGGTGCCGACCAGCGCCAATGCCAATACCCGCTTCGTGCCGTATCTCTGGCCGGACGAGCGCAGCAAGCAGTCGTGGATGGGCACGCTCGATACCCGCAACGACTATCTCAAGGATTTCGGCAAGCCATCGCGGGTTCGCTCCTGGGGCGACTACGAGAACCAGGCCTATGTCTGGAAGTACTGGAACACCGGCCTCGACAAGTCCGACAAGACGGCCTTCGTCCAGCAGGATGCCAATTCGGCCTGCCCGGAACCGATCGTGCCGCTGACCTTGTCGCGCACCGATGTCGACACCGCCGTCGACGGGCTGCGTCCGACCGGCTATGGCGGCTCCGGCACCAACATCGTCGAGGGCCTGGCCTGGGCCTGGCGCACGCTCACCCCGGGCGAGCCTTATACCGCAGGCGCCTATGACAAGAAGCGCCGCAAGATCGTCGTGCTGATGACCGACGGCATGAACGAGGTCGTGCCGCAAACGCCCTGGTACAATGACAGCGACTACACCGCCATCGGCTATGCCGACAAGGCCCGCCTCGGCACCTCGAACCTCGCCACCATCACCACCAAGCTCGACGCCAAGCTCGCCAAGCTCTGCACCACCGTCAAGGGCAAGAAGGACTCGGCCGAGGAGATCACCGTCTACACCGTCACCTTCGACCCGTGGGGCGGCGGCCTGACGCCGCAGATCCAGGCCCTGATGAAGGATTGCGCCACGTCCTCCGACCACGCCTTCCGGGCTTCCTCCGGCGCCGATCTGATCAAGGCGTTCGAGACCATCGGCCGCCAGATCAGCGCCCTGCGCCTGGCGAAGTGACCGAGACGACCGGGGGCGCCGACAGCGCCCCCGCGAGCGAACCGCCGCCGCCCGCCTCACCCCACCCTCACCCTGGGCGGCTCTGGCCCGCAATGCCTCTTGCGAAACCAGAAAGACCCGGCCGTCTGGCCGGGTCTTGGCGTTTTGGGGATGGAGCGATCCGGCCCGAGCGGCGGTGCTGGGGCGGGTGCTGGCGGCGACGCCGTCAGCCCTCGGGGCGCCACAGCCGCGCCAGATCGAAGCGCGCGACGTCGTGCAGGAGCTCGATGAAGCCGTTGGCGGCATGGTCGATCGCCAGCCGGCCCTTTTCGGCGGTGGCGAGATGGGCCTCGCCGACGACGCCGGCCGGATTGGCATCCTGCGCCTTCCAGCCGAACTGCACGGTGCCGTGCAGCCGTAACTGCCGCATTTCCTGTTCGAGCCGTTCCTGCGTCGAGTGGAAGTCCTCGGCCCGCTCCATGCGCACCAGATCCGGCCGGAACGCCAGGATCATCGAGGTCTCGCGGTCGCCGCCATGAATGCCGTAGCGCAGTTCGCGCTCGGAAAACACGCCGGGCGGATTGCCGAACCGGGCCCAGCCGGTGGCGACGCAGAGCATGTCGTATTTCACCCGCAGCTCGCGGGCGACGATATCCATGATCGGCACGTTGCCGCCGTGGGAGGTGACGATCACCATCTTGCGCACCCCGGCGCGGGCAACGCTGTCGCCGATCTCGATCCACGCCTTGGTCACCGTCTCCCAGTCGAAGGTCAGCGATCCGGGCGAGGAAATGTGCTCGTTCGACTTGCCGATCGCCTGCACCGGCAGGAACGTCGCCGGCAGTCCGGCCGGCAGCAGTTCCACCACCCGCGCCACCTGCGCCTCGGCGATCAACTGATCCGTCGCCACCGGCAAATGCGGCCCATGCTGCTCGATCGCGGCGATCGGCAACACCGCGATCCAGTCCCGCGTCGCGGCGGTGGCGAAATCCACCGTGGTCATGTCACGCCAATGGCGAAGGGGGAGCATTCAAACGTCCTCTCGGAAATATGTCACAAGCTCAGGAACCGTTTTGCCGCGGCGCCGTGTTCGGCGCGCAGGCGGGTGATGTCGATGGTGGTGGGGAGGCCGTCGACGACGCGCCATTGGCCGGCGACCATGACGCGGTCGGCGCGGTGGGCGCCGCACAGGACCAGCGTCGCCAGCGGGTCGCCGCCGCCGGAGAAGCGTAGTTCGTCGAGGGTGAACATCGCCAGGTCGGCCTGCTTGCCGACGGCGATCTCGCCGATGTCGTCGCGCCCCAGCAGCCGGGCCGAGCCCCTGGTCGCCCAGCGCAGCGCGTCGAGATGGGTGACGGAGGCCGCGTCATAGGTGATGCGGTTGATCATCAGCGCGTGGCGCACACCCTCGATCAGGTTGGAATTGTCGTTGGAGGCCGAGCCGTCGACGCCGAGGCCGACCGGCGCGCCGGCGGCCTCGAGTTCCTTGGTGCGGCACAGGCCGGAGGCGAGCACCATGTTGGAGGTCGGGCAATGGCAGACGCCGACGCCGTGGCGGCCGAGGCGCTTCACTTCATCGTCGTTGAAATGGATGCCGTGCGCCAGCCACACCCGGTCCGACATCCAGCCGACCTCCTCGAGATAGTCGACCGGCCGGCAGCCGAAATGGCTGAGGCAATAGGCGTCCTCGTCGCGGGTCTCGCCGAGATGGGTGTGCAGGCGGCAATCGTGCTTTTCCGCCAGCCGGAACGTGTCTTCCATCAGTTGCCGCGTCACGGTGAACGGCGCGCAGGGCGCCAGCGCCACCCGCAGCATCGAGCCCTCGCGCATGTCGTGATACTTGCCGATCACCCGCTCGCAGTCGGCCAGCACCGTGTCCTCGTCCTGCACGACGGAATCGGGCGGCAGGCCGCCGTCCTTTTCCGACATGTTCATCGAGCCGCGCGTCAGCGTCATGCGGATGCCGACGCGGGCGGCTTCCTCGGCCTGGATGTCCATGGCGTGGTCGAGGCCGGCCGGAAACAGATAGTGGTGATCGGAGGCCGCCGTGCAGCCGGACATCAAAAGCTCGGTCATGGCCAGGCGCGAGGCGAGGCGGAAATCATCGGGCTGGACGTATTTCCAGATCGAATAGAGCGACTTGAGCCAGGGGAACAGTTCCTTGTTGATGGCGCTCGGGTGGGCGCGCGTCAGCGTCTGGAACATGTGATGATGGGTGTTGACGAGCCCCGGCAGCACGACGTGGCGGCTGGCGTCGAAGATGCTGTCGACCGCCGTCGCCGGCTCCCGCCCGCGCCCGACCAGTTCGATGATGCGGGCGCCGTCGATGACGAAACCGCGCTCGGCGCCATCGGCCAATACCGCGATCGGGTCCTTGATCCAGGTTTTCATGCTCGCTCCGGGGGATGGTTGCCCCCGATTATGGCCCGCGCTTTCGCAGCGCGGCAAGCCCTTGACGACAATTCAAAACAGAATGCCGCCGCCCCGCGACGCACCCGCCCCGGCATGCCGTCGCGGCCAAGGTGGCGGGCCGACGGGAGACCGCCGTCAGGCGTAGAGATCGCCGAGCCGGAGCGTCACCTCGACGCGCGGCAGCCGGATCTCGGCGTCGGCGCCGACGAGGAGGTCCTCGCGCCAGATATCGCCCTTGGCCCGTTCGATCAGGATGGCGCGGGGCGCGTCGGGGTCGACGAGCAGAATGGCCTTGATCGAGGCAACCGACTTGTAGGCGATCGACTTGCGCATGGAATCGAACAGCGACGTACTCGGCGACAGGACCTCGATGACCGCCACCGGCTCGGCCGCGATCATGGCATCGCCTTCCGGCTTGCCGCAGTCGATCAACAGGTCCGGGCGGAAGATCGATGTCGGCGAGGTCCGCACGCCGATGTCGTCGGTGAAGGTTTCGCAGTGCGTCCCGCGCGTGGCGCCGTACAGTCGGAAGAACAGGGCTCCAAGAACCCGGTCATGCTTCACCCGCGCCCCGGTCATCAGCACCGGAACGCCGTCGACGAGTTCGTAGCGTTCAGGCTGGGTCGGCGCCCAGGCGAGAAACGCCTCCGCGGTCATCGGATCGGATACGGGCGACTGGGTCATGGCTCTCCCCTTCGACTGGCCGCATCATACCCGAGCCCGAAGGCGCTTACGCGCCCGGCCTCCGAGGACACGCGAATTTCTCATCTGCATCAGAGGCATGAAAAATTCGCGTCAGGAATACCATCGGCGATTATCAATGCCCGATGGCATCATACGTCAGATCCGGGCGGCGATCACCTCGATTTCGACGCGGAACTCCGGGCGGGTGAAGCCGGTGACGATCATCAGGGTGGAGGCGGGCGGCGGGTCGGCGACGACCTTGTCGCGCACCGCCATGTAGCCGGGCATGTCGGCGCGGTCGGTGACGTAGGCGTTGATCCGCACCAGATCGGCGAGGCTCATGCCGTCGGCGGCGAGGATGGTCGCGATGTTGGCGAAGATCAGCTCGGCCTGGGCGCCGACGCCGTCGGGAACGCTGCCATCGCGGCGCACCGCCAATTGCCCGGAGACCACCACCAGCCGCGCCCCGGCCGGGACCGCCATCGCATGGCTGTAGCGCGCCAATGGCGCGCCGAGTTCGTCCGGTGTGATCGCCCGCAACATCATCCCTCCCTGCGTCAAGGCGACCGGCGCCGCGACGGCTCGGTCAACCCCATGAACCAACAGACTTTCCGCGCGCCGGCGGCGGTCGGCGGCAGCGCGATCCGCAAGCCTTCGCCAAGCGGCGGCGCAATGCAAGCCCATCCGGCGCACGGCAGCCTTTCCCGCTCGATCGTCGCGGCTTGGCGTCGATTCGGGCGAATGCCCAATCCGGCGCCATGGCATGAATTGATTATAGCCATTCCGGCGCTTGCCTGATTATTGTTCAGCGATAACCTCTCATCCGGACAAGGCCTGAGAGCGTACCCAGTCAGCCCGAGCCGCTTCGGCAGGCCGGGCCGGCAAATCGGCGGCGGATGCGGGCAAGCCCGGCCACCCGGTTGCGCTTGGATGACCATGACGCCCGTGCCGGCTCGTTGCCGGTCGCGGACCGACCAAGATCAGAACGCCGCGCCGCGAAGGCAGCGGCGACCGAGGAGAGAGAAGATGACGATTGGCTCCACTCTGAAGCTCGCGCTTGCCGCCGGCACGGCCGCGGTGCTGGTCGCCGCCACCGGCGCCTCCGCCCAGACCCTGACCAAGGTCAAGTACGGCACCAACTGGGTCGCCCAGGCCGAGCATGGCGGCTATTATCAGGCCGTCGCCGACGGCACCTACAAGGCCTGCGGCCTCGACGTCACCATCGTCCCCGGCGGGCCCCAGGCCAACAACCGCATGCTGCTGCCCACCGGCGGCATCGATTTCTACATGGGCGGCAACATGCTGCAGGCGTTCTCGGCGGTCGAGCAGTCGATCCCGACCATCGTCGTCGCCGCCACCTTCCAGAAGGAACCGCAGGTTCTCATCGCCCATCCCGATCAGGGCATCGAGAAGTTCGAGGACCTGAAGAAGCTGTCGACGATCTTCGTCGGCAAGGAAGGCCTCGCGACGTTCTATCAGTGGATGAAGGCCGAGTTCGGCTTCAAGGAAGAGCAGACCAAGCCCTACACCTTCTCGGCGGCGCCGTTCCTCGTCGACAAGAAGAGCGCCATGCAGGGCTACCTCACCTCCGAGCCCTACGGGATCGAGAAGGAAGCCGGCTTCAAGCCGAAGATCTTCCTGCTCGCCGACCACGGCTTCGACACCTATTCCACCACGATCGAGACGCGCAAGGATCTGGTCGAGAAGTCGCCCAAGGTGGTCGAGTGCTTCGTCAACGGCTCGGCGCTGGGGTGGGTCAACTACCTCTACGGCGACAACAAGGCCGCCAACGAGCTGATCAAGAAGGATAATCCGGAAATGACCGACGCCGCGATCGCCTATTCGATCGCCGCGCTGAAGGAATACGGCATCGTCGACAGCGGCGACGCGATCGCCAAGGGGATTGGCGCCATGTCGGACGCCCGGCAGAAGTCGTTCTTCGACAAGATGGTCAAGGCGGGCGTCGTCAAGGCCGGCGTCGACTACACCAAGTCCTACACCCTCGCCTTCGTCAACAAGGGCGTCGGCCTCGACGTCAAGAAGAAGCTGACCGGCAACTGATCCCGGGCTGAACTCCCCGGCGCGCGTCGTCTGACGCGCGCCGGCCGCCGTCCCGCCTCCCACGCGCCCAGCATCCCGAGCCCCGCCTTGATCGTCGCCCTCGAAAATGTTTCCAAGACCTTCGCCAATGGCACGACGGCGCTTTCGGGCATGTCGCTCACCGTCGGCGCCGGCGAGTTCATTTCGCTGCTGGGGCCGTCCGGCTGCGGCAAGTCGACGGCCCTGCGCATCCTCGCCGGACTGACGTCGGCGTCGGCCGGCACCATCCGCTGGGCCGAGGACGGGGTGGACCACCGCGCCGAGCTCGGCTTCGTCTTCCAGGAGCCGACCTTGATGCCGTGGGCGACGGCCTTCGACAATGTCTGGCTACCGCTGCGGCTGAAGGGCGTCAGCCGCGCCGCCGCCGAGCCGCGCATCCGCCAGGTGCTCGACATGGTCGGCCTTGGCGATTTCCATGCGTCCTTCCCGCGCGAGTTGTCGGGCGGGATGAAGATGCGCGTTTCCATCGCCCGCGCCCTCGTCACCAAGCCGAAGCTCCTGCTGATGGACGAGCCGTTTGCGGCACTTGATGAAATCACCCGCTTCAAGCTCAACAACGACCTGTTGCGGCTGCAGGCGGCGGAGGGGTTCACCGTCGTCTTCGTAACCCATTCGGTGTTCGAAAGCGTCTATCTGTCCAGCCGCATCGTCGTCATGGCCGCCCGGCCCGGCCGGGTCGTCGCCGAGATCGCCGTCGACGAGCCGCGACCGCGATCTGAAGCGTTCCGTACCAGCGCCGCCTATGCCGATAGCTGCCGCGTCGTCTCCCATGCCCTGCACGGCGCCATCGGCGCCGACGACCATCTGTGAGGATCGAGGTCATGGCCACGCCCCCGAAGCCCGGCTTCGATCACCAGCGCTGGATCATCCCGCTGGCGCTGTTCATCGTCGTCATCGCCCTGTGGGAGATCTGGGTCCGCGTTGCCCAGATACCGCATTACATCCTGCCGACGCCGAGCCGGGTGGCGGCGACGCTGATCGCCGACTGGCCGGTGCTGTTTTCCTCGCTGCTGGTGACGCTGTCGACGACGCTGCAGGGGCTGGCGCTGGCGCTGATCGGCGGCGTCGGGCTTGCCATCCTCTTCACCCAGTCGCGCCTGATCGAGAACGCGCTCTACCCCTATGCGGTGATCCTGCAGGTGACGCCGGTGATCGCCATCGCGCCGCTGCTGCTGATCTACATGCCGCAGCCGGCCGCCGTGCTCACCTGCGCCTGGCTGGTGGCGTTCTTCCCCATCCTCACCAACACGACGCAGGGGCTGAAGTCGGCCGACCATAACCTGCAGGACCTGTTCGATCTCTACGGCGCCAGCGGCTGGCAGAAGCTGTGGCACCTGAAGCTGAAGGCGGCGCTGCCCTACTTCCTCACCGGCCTGAAGATCGGCGGCGTGCTTTCGCTGATCGGCGCGGTGGTCGCCGAGATCGCCGCCGGCTCGGCCGGCGCCGGCTCGGGGCTCGCCTATCGCATCGTCGAAAGCCAGTACCGGCTCAACATAGCGCGGCTGTTTGCCGCGCTGACGCTGCTGTCGGTCACCGGCATTGTGCTGTTCCTGTTCCTCTCCTGGTTCTCCAACCGGCTGCTGGCGAGCTGGCATGAGAGCGCCCGCGAGCGCGAGGTCTGATCGTCATGCCGACCGGCTTCGCCGCCATTCCCCCCGGGCCGCGCTGGCGCATCGTCAATGCCCGCGTGCCCTCCTGCCTGATCCCGCGCGCCGTCGCCGGGCCGGGCGATCTGTCGGCGGTGGAAATTTCCATCAGCGGCGACCGGATCACCGCCCTCGCCGCGCCGGGCGGGCTGGTGTTCGACCCGTCGCCGAGCGTCGACCTCGCCGGCGGCATCGTGTTTCCCGGCTTCGTCGAAATCCACACCCACCTCGACAAGGGGCACATCTGGCCGCGCGCCGCCAATCCCGACGGCACGTTCGACGGCGCGCTGGAGGCCGTCGGCCGCGACCGCTCCGCCCACTGGTCGGCGGCGGACGTGCGCGCCCGGATGGACTTCTCGCTGCGCTGCGCCCACGCCCACGGCACCGTCGCCATCCGCACCCATCTCGACAGCATCGGCCCGCAAGTGCCGATTTCCTGGCCGGTGTTCGAGGACATGCGGGCGGAATGGGCCGGCCGCATCGCGCTGCAGGCGGTTTCGCTGCACGGCATCGACATGGTCGCCGACGACTTCGCCTTCGACACGATCGTCCGCCATGTCCGCGCCGCCGGCGGCATTCTCGGCGCCGTCACCTACATGGTCCCCGACCTCGTCGCGCTGATCGACAAGCTGGTGCGCCGCGCCGGCGACGAGGGCCTCGATCTCGACATCCACGCCGACGAAACCCAGGACCCCGGCGCCGTCTCGCTCGGCCTGATCGCCGACGCGGTGCGTCGTCTCGGCTATCAGGGCCGGGTCAATGTCGGCCATTGCTGCTCGCTCGCCCGGCAGGACGACGACACGATCAAGCGCACGCTCGACAAGGTGGCGCTCGCCGGCGTTTCCGTGGTGTCGCTGCCGATGTGCAACATGTACCTGCAGGACCGCCACGCCGGCCGGACGCCGCGCCAGCGCGGCATCACGCTGCTGCACGAGATGAAGGCGCGCGGCATCGCCGTCTCGGTCTCGTCCGACAATACCCGCGATCCGTTCTACGCCCATGGCGACCTCGATGCGCTCGAGGTCTATCGCGAGGCGACCCGCATCGCCCAACTCGACCATCCCGTCGCCGACTGGCCGAAGGCGATCACCGCGACGCCGGCCGACCGGATGGGCCTGGCCGCCGCCGGCCGTCTCGCCATCGGCGGACCGGCCGACCTGGTGCTGACGCGCGCCCGCTCGTTCACCGAGCTCCTGTCGCGACCGCAATCCGACCGCACGGTCATTCGCCACGGTCGCGCCATCGACACGCGCCTACCCGACTATGCCGAACTCGACGCCGTCATCGGCGCCCCCGCGCTTTCCTGAACCCGAGGATCCAGCATGACCGACATCGCCAGCCTCAAGGCCGCCCTCGGCGCCATCAAGATCGAGGAGAACCCGGCGATCGTGAAACAGAAAAGTCGCGATTTCTTCTGGTATTCGCCGATCCTCAAGCGCCAGCTCGACCACGTCACCGGCGACATCGTGGTGTCGCCGGCGTCGAAGGCCGAACTCGCCACCGTCCTCGCCGCCTGCCATCGCCTCGGCATCGCGGTGACGCCGCGCGGCACCGGCACCGGCAATTACGGCCAGGCGATGCCGCTGTCGGGCGGCGTCGTGCTCGATCTGTCCTTGATGAACAAGGTGCTGGCGATCCGCCCCGGCGTCGTCGTCGCCGAGCCGGGAGCGATCCTCTCGGAGATCGACAAGGAAACCCGGGCGCATTCAGCGCAGGAACTGCGGCTGCACCCCTCGACCTACCACACGGCCACCATCGGCGGCTTCATCGCCGGCGGCTCCGGCGGCATCGGCTCGATCAAGTGGGGCGGCTTGCGTGACTACGGCAACATCATCCGGCTCGAGGTGATGACGATGGAGGCGGAGCCGCGCCTGTTGACGCTGACCGGCGCCGATCTGCACAAGGTCACCCACGCCTATGGCACCAATGGCGTCATCACCGAGGTCGAGGTACCGCTGGCGCCGGCCTATGACTGGGTGGATGTGATCCTCGGCTTCGACGACCTGCGCGCGGCGGCGACCTATGCCAATGCGCTGGGGGAGCAGGACGGATTGCTGCTGAAGGAACTGTCGGTCATCGCCGCGCCGGCGCCGCATGACTATCTGCTGCGGCACCAGAAATACCTGCCGCGCGACAAGCATGTGGTCATCGCCGTGGTCGCCGCCCAGGCGCTCGACGCGATGCTCGCCTTCACCGTCCGCGCCCGGGGCGCCGAGGTGCTGTTCCGCCGCGACACGCTGTCCGAGGTCGAGCTGAAGGGGCTGCCGCCGGGCTTCGAGCTGGTGTGGAACCACACGACGCTGCGGGCGCTGCGCGTCGATCCGAAGATCACCTATCTGCAGGTGCTCTACCCGTTCCCGACCCAGATCGACACCTTGATGCGCATCCACGAGCATTTCGGCGACGAGGTGGCCTGCCATCTCGAATTCGTCCGCTTCGACGGCAAGGTCACCTGTTTCGGCCTGCCGATGGTGCGCTTCACCAGCGAGGAACGGCTGGAGGAGATCATGCGCCTGCACGAGAAGATGGGGGCGCCGATCTTCAATCCGCACCGCTATACGCTGGAGGAAGGCGGCATGAAGCAGACGGATGCGGCGCAGCTCGCCTTCAAGCGCGAGGCGGATCCCGACGGCCTGCTCAATCCCGGCAAGATGATCGCCTGGGAGGATCCGAATTTCGACTTCTCCTCCGACAAGATCTTCCTGTTCCCCGGGCTTGAGGCGGTCGGCTGATGCGGGTGCTGGTGCTCTATGCCCATCCGGTCGAGGAGAGCTTCGGCGCGGCGCTGCACCGGGCGGTGGTCGATACGTTGCGCGGCAATGGCCATGTGGTCGACGACTGCGATCTCTACGCCGAGGGCTTCGACCCGGTGCTGAGCCGCGAGGAACGGCTCGGCTATCACAGCGTCCCGGACAATGTCGCGCCGGTGGCCGACCACGTCGAGCGGGTCCGCCGCGCCGATGCGGTCATCCTGGTGCATCCGGTGTGGAACTTCGGCTTTCCGGCTATCCTCAAAGGTTACTTCGACCGCGTCTTCCTGCCGGAAGTGAGCTTCAAGATCCGCGACGGCCGGGTTTCAGGTGCACTGGAGAACATCCACACCCTGATGAGTGTCTGTACTTACGGTGCGGACCGGATACGCGCATTTGTGCTTGGCGATCCGCCGCGCAAAATTGTCACACGCATGTTCAGAAACACCATAAGTCCCAAGGGACGCGTCAAATATCTTGCACTTTACGACATGAATAGATCAACTGATCAAAAGCGGGCGGCATTCCTCGCCCGCGTGACGGCGGAGGTCGCCCGGCTCTGACGGATATTGCCCGTCGGGGCGGTACTTTCGGCACCCTGTCACAAGACGACAGAGCCCGAGCCCATG
>JAEULV010000023.1 GCA_016793065.1 Hyphomicrobiaceae bacterium | reverse complement strand
CGGCGCCGCCGGTCAGGGTATCGTCGCCGGTGCCGCCGGCAAGCGTATCGGCGCCGGCGGCGCCCTCGAGCCGGTCGGCCCCGGCGCCGCCGTCGAGGCGGTTGGCGTTGGCGTCGCCGGTGAGGCGATCGTCGAGGGCGGAGCCGATTACCCGCTCGATCGCGTTCAGCCGATCGCCCTGGGCATCACCGCCCGCGCCGAGGCCGGTGGCGAGGTCGACCGTCACCGCGGCGGCGGACGTGGCGTAATCGGCGGTGTCGTCGCCCGATCCGCCGGCCAGGGTATCGGCGCCGGCGCCACCGCGCAGCGTGTCGTCGCCAAGGCCGCCGACGAAGTCGTCGTCGCCGCCGGCGCCCTGCATCAGGTCGTCGAAGGAAGAACCGATGATGCGCTCGATCGCCAGCAGCGTGTCGCCGGCGGCGCTGCCGCCGGAATGGACATTGCCGATGAGATCGATGGTGATCGCGGCGCTGGAGAGCGAGTAGTCGGCGGTGTCGCGGCCGTCGCCGCCGTCGAGAATGTCGGCGCCGGCGCCGCCGCTCAGGGTGTCGTCGCCGCCGAGGCCGTCGAGGCGGTTGGCGGCGTCGTCGCCGGTCAGGCGGTCGGCGAGGGCCGAACCGGTGACATTCTCGATCTCGGCCAGGGTGTCGCCGGCGGCGTCGCCGCCAAGGGCGAGGCCGCCATCGAGGTTGACGGTGACGCCGGCGACGGAGCCGGAATAGTCGGCGGTGTCGGTGCCGTCGCCGCCGATCAGCATGTCGCCGTCGGCGCCGCCGATCAGGCGATCATCGCCGGTGCCGCCGATGAGGGTGTCGTCGCCGGCCTCGCCCTCGATGCGGTCGTCGCCGGCGCCGCCCATGAGGCTGTTGACCTGGCCATTGCCGCGCAGGGTATCGGCGTAGTCGGTACCGATCAGCCGCTCGATCGAGACCAGCTGGTCGCCGTCAGCGAGGCCGCCGCTGGCGTTGCCGGTGGTGAGGTCGATGCTGACCGCCGAGGTGGAGCGGTGGTAGTCGGCGACGTCCTGACCGGCGCCGCCGATGAGGACATCGGCGCCGAGGCCGCCGTCGAGGGTGTCGTTGCCTTCGCCGCCGTCGAGGGTGTTGGCGCCGTCCTCGCCGGTCAGCACGTCGCCGAGCAGCGAGCCGGTGAGGTGCTCGACATTGGCGAGGCGGTCGCCCTCGGCATCGCCGCCGAGGCCGATGCCGGTGGCGAGGCTGACGGTGACGGCGGTGCCGCTCGACTGATAGGTGGCGGTATCGGCGCCGTCGCCGCCGTCGAGCACGTCGGCGCTCTGGCCGCCCTCGAGGGTGTCGTCGCCAAGGCCGCCGAGCAGGGTGTTGTTGAGCATGTCGCCGGTGAGGCGATCGGCGTGGTCGGAGCCGACGATGCGTTCGATGCCGGCGAGGAGATCGCCGTCAGCGTCGCCGCCGCCGCCGATGCCGGTCAGCAGGTCGACGGTGACGGCGGCGGCCGAGGCGGAATAGTCGGCGGTGTCGACACCGAGCCCGCCGATCAGCCGGTCGGCGCCGCCGCGGCCGGACAGCGTGTCGTCGCCGATGCCGCCATCGAGGGTGTCGCCATTGGCCGAGCCGCTCAGGCGGTCGGAGCGGATCGAACCGAGCACCCGCTCGATGCCGGCGAGGACGTCGCCCTCGGCGTCGCCGCCAAGACCGGTGCCGGCGTCGAGGTCGATGGTGACGGCATCGGAGGCGGCGGAATAGTCGGCGGTGTCGGTGCCGGCGCCGCCGATGAGGGTATCGGCGCCGCCGCGACCGGTCAGGGTGTCGTCATCGCCGCCGCCCTCGATCGTGTCGGCGGCGGCGGAACCGGAAAGGACGTCGCGCAGGGCCGAGCCGACGATGCGCTCGATGCGGGCGAGTGTATCGCCCTCGGCGTCGCCGCCGGTGCCGGTGCCGTTGGCGAGGTCGACCGTCACGGCCTCGAGCGAGGCGGTATAGTCGGCGGTATCGGAGCCGTCGCCACCGTCGAGGCGGTCGGCGCCGCCACGGCCGGCAAGGGTATCGGCGCCGGCGCCGCCGGTGAGGCTGTCGGCCTCGGTCGAGCCGATCAGCAGGTCGTCGCCGCCGGCGCCGTCGATGGTGACCGAGGCGGTCGAGCCGACGAAGCGGTCGGCATGGGCCGAGCCGGTGATGCGCTCGATCGAAACGAGGCTGTCGCCCTCGGCATCGCCGCCGACGCCGGCGGAGCCGTCGAGGGAGATGGTGACGCCGGCGGTGGAATTGGCATAGGTGATCTGGTCGATGCCGTCGCCGCCGTCGAGACGGTCGGCGCCGGCGCCGCCTTCGAGCAGGTCGTTGCCGGCGCCACCCATCAGGGTGTTGGCGGCGGACGAGCCGGTGAGGGTGTCGGCATGGGCCGAGCCGAGGACGTCCTCGATATTGGTGAAGCTGTCGCCGTCAGCGTCGCCGCCCGAGGCGGTGCCGGCGCCGAGATTGACGGTGACGGCGGCGGACGAGCCGGCGAAGCTGACGACGTCCTGACCGCCGGCGCCATCGATGGTGTCGGCGCCGGCGGCGCCCTCGATGGTGTTCGAGCCGGCGTCGCCGGTCAGCTTGTCGGCGAAACGGGTGCCGATCAGGTTCTCGAACTCGGCGAAGACGTCGCCCTTGCCATAGCCGCCGACGACGGTGCCGGCGCCGAGGTCGATGGTGACGGCCGAGTGCGAATAGGTGAAGGCGAGCGTATCCGACCCGGCGCCGCCGGCGAGGCTGTCGGCGCCGGCGCCGGCGAAAATGGTATCGTCGCCGGCGCCGGCGGTAATGACGTTGCCGGCCGGGTTCGACGGCAGGACGATGATTTCCTGACCGGTTTCCTCGTTGACGTAGACGGCGTCGTCCTCGGAATTCACCTCGCGGATGCCGAAGGTCTTGGTGCCGTTGACGAGGACCGTGGTGCCGTCGCCCTTGTCGACGTAGAACTGGATCTGGATGGTGAAGACCGACAGGAAGCCTTCCGGATCTGGCACGGCGCCGTCGGTCGGCAGGACGTAGCGCAGGTCGAGCAGCAGGCGGTTGTCGACGTCGGGGTCGACGGAAACGTAGGTGTAGCCCTCGGTGACGGTGCCGTTGAGGACGGCGAAGCCGGTCGGCAGGCTGAGGACACGGGCGCCGGTGGCGACCCAGCCGTCGGTCGGCATGTCGATCGAGATGTCGAGCCGGCGCAGGAAGGTGCCTTCCGGCATGGTGTTGGGGTTTTCGGCGTAGATGATGTCGCCGAAATCGGTGCCGCTGATGGTCTCGCGCGTCGACTGGATGGCGTAGTCGGTGTCGGTTTCGGCCGGAACGATGGCGGCGGCGCCATAGATGCGGGCACCGCCGCCGGCGAGACCTTCGCTCGAGCGGGTGGCGACGCCGAGCAGCTCGACGTCGAGGTCGGCGATCGGCGCCTGGCCGGGGCCGACGTCGACATTGGTGTTGATGTTGACCGGCGCGGCGGCGGAAGAGGTGGCGGTCTCCTCCTCCATGGCGATGTTGTTGCTGGTCGCGGCCGGACGGGCAGCCGCCGGTTCCTCGTCGTACTTGCCCTCGGTGTCGAGCGGCGGCGGGGTGAACGGCACGCCGGCGGCGGCCGGCGCCGGCGGCGCGGCCGGGGGCTGTTCGTCGGCGGGCTTGGCCTCGGCGGCCTCGATCGAGGCGATCTGGATCTGCTGGCTCGGATCGGCGAGCTTGACGTCGCCGACCTGCGCCATCACCGCGTCGCCGAGGATGCGGTCGTCCATGAATTCCATGTCGGCCGGGTCGTTGGTGACCAGGCGCATGGCGAGATTGGGCAGGATGACCTTGGCGCCGTCGGGCAGCGCCAGCACGATGTCGACGTCAAGGACGATGATCTTGACGCCCTTGAAGCTGAACAGGAACTTGATGGTCTTGGCGTCGCCGACATCGACGACGCGCACGGAGCCGGACGGCGGGGCCGCAACCTCGACCATGCGCCCGGCGACGCCGGAGGTGAGTTGCATCGTGCCGGTCGCGGGGGTGGTCGCGGCGACGGCGGTGGCGGGCGCGGCGGGCGTGACGGCGCTGCCCGCAACCGGGGCGGCTGCGGGGGAGTTGGTCGAACCGGTGATGTCAGTCGCCCCTTGGGAAGGCGATTGCGATCTGGTTCCGTCGTCCATCGAACACTCGGCTGTGTGCTGGCCTATGCCCGGTCGGGGGACGAATCACCAACCCCTTACCTTGCTAGCCGTTTTGGCACAGTCGCCGGGGAGATGTTAACGTTTAGTTACCGCATTGATTCACTTTAACGCTGGATGACAGTGGTTGTGAGCAGGCCGATCGACCGCAGGATGCCGACATTGGCGCGAGTCTCGGAAAACTGGTTGGTGATGACGTCGCGCTGGGCCTGGAACAGGCCGTTCTGCCGGTCGAGCAATTCGAACATGGTGCGCTTGCCGGCCTTGAACTGCTCGACATACATCTCCCGGGCCTGACGGCTGGCGGCGAGACCTTCCTGCAGACTCGCGTATTTGGTGCGGGCCGCCCGCACGGCACGGTAGAACTCGCGCAGGTCGGATTCGATCTCGTCGCGTTCCGAAACCAGGCGCATGTCGTTCTGGGTCAGGCGGGCGGAAATCTCCTCCTCGGCGCCGCGACGGGCACCGCCATCGAACATCTTGTAGCGCATGACCAGCATGCCGCGCATGTCGAATTCCGGCGAGCTCGAGGTGCCGATCTGGTTCTTGGCGCTAGCGCTGGCCTCGAAGGTCAGCTTGGGAAAGCGGCTGTTGCGCTTGGCGTCGAGTTCGGCCTGGGTGGCGTCGCTCTGGGCCCGCAGGGCGAGGATGCGCGGGTGGTGGGTCTCGGCGGTCGACAGCGCCGCCTCGACCGTCGGCGGGATTGCCCGGGCATAGGACGGCGGCGC
Organism: Hyphomicrobiaceae bacterium; assembly: GCA_016793065.1. Taxonomy (GTDB): domain Bacteria; phylum Pseudomonadota; class Alphaproteobacteria; order Rhizobiales; family Ancalomicrobiaceae; genus JAEULV01. Next base: position 18,246 of record JAEULV010000023.1, on the reverse strand, counting down.
CTTGAGATCCGAGGGGGCCATCTTGGCGAGCCGGCGGAACTGATCCTCGGCGGCGCCGAGATCGGACTGAAGGTTGGTGCGGATGGTCATGGCATCGACCAGGCGGGCGTCGATGTGGCTGACATCGGCGACGGTGCCGTTGCCGTCCTTCTGGTTGGCGCGGACGAGATCGGCGAGCTTGCGGGTCTCGGAATAATTGGCGTCGGCGGCGCGCAGCAGCGCCCGCTGTTCCAGGATCTTGAGATAGGCGTCGGCCATCTTGCGCGCCACTTCCTCGACCTTGTCCATGGTCTTGAAGTTCTGCGCGGCGAGTACCGAACGGCTGCGCTCGACGTCGTCGCGGGTGGCGCCGAAGTCGAAAACCAGCTGGCGAAGGGTCACGGCCGCCTGGGCCTGGGCTTCCGGGCCGTCGACGAAGGGGTTGAAGCCGTCGTCAGGGGATTCCGGGGCGCCGTAGCCGGCATTGATGCGGCCATCGACCTGCGGCATGAAGCCGGCGCGGGCGACGGTGATGCCGGCGCGGGCGGCATCGGCGGCGGCGCGGGTGACGGCGATATCGGGGTGGGTGGCGATCGACTGGGCGATGGCGTCGGCGAGGCTGATGGCGCGGCCGGGCTTGTCCTTCTTCCTCGGCGGGGACGGCGGCAGGCCGAGGCTGCCGGTGACGTCGGCTTCGGCGCGCGGCCCGGCGGCGGGCAGCGGCGCGGACATGGCGGCGAGGTCGAGCTTGCCGGTCGCCGGGGCGGAGCCGGCGATGCTCGGGCGCTGGCTGGCGAGCGAGCCGGTGACCACAGGGTCAACCGTCACGCGGCCAGCGGAGGTGAAGGTGATCGGCAGGGCGTCGGATTCGGCCGCGTAGGCGAGGAAGCCGGGCGAGGACTTGATCGGCGAGGGCGCCCGCGTCAACAGCGACGGCGGCGGCGCCAGGGGCGTGCGCGTGCAAAAGGCCTGCGGCTCCGGCGCCGACTTCGCATCCGAAGCGGCGGCCTTCTCCACAGGAGGGGATGCGCAATCCCCTGCCCCCATGCGCGGACCGGCGCAGGCGGCGAGAAGCGCGCCGAGCATCACAACCGAGACGCCGGAACGCAAACGCAGTGACCGAACAAGCAGCCAAATACTCATGAGCCGCAACTCCAACGATTCCCGCGACTGACACATGCGAGAACCTACGTCGCCATATAGGGTCGATTAACCTTAATATTGCGTGACCAACCGGCAGTCAGTTGCTGCGGAACGTGCAAATTTTCGGAATTCGGCGGTACATTAGGGCTAATCAGTATTCACCATGTCGCCCCGACAACGGCGTTCCACGATTTGTTAGCTTTGGTAAACAGATCGAAACCATGATACCGGAGGCCGAAGGCGCTGACGCGCCCGTCCTCCGGGGACACGCGAATTTCTCATCCGCATTGGAGGCATGAGAAATTCGCGTCAGGAATACCATCGGTCATTTTCAATGCCCGATGGTATGAATGAACGATTTCGAGCCAATTCAGGCGCCGGCGCCCGGCACGGCGGACTCGTCGATGGCGACGGCCTTGACCAGGGCGGTGACCGGTTGGCCCGGCGTCAGCCCGAGATCGTGGATGGCGAGGCGGGTGGCGTAGACGCTGAGCGGCTCGCCGCCGTTGAGGGCGAGCGTCACCAGGGCGAGCGGGCCGGCATCCCCGGCGATGGCGACCACGCGGGCGGAGAGCATGGTGCGGATGCTGACGTCGGCCGGGCGGCCGAGCGCGAGGGCGACATTGGTGGCGCGGATGGCGATGCGGACGGCGCCGGGCGGCGGCGCGACGCGGCCGGGGACGACGACGGGACCGGCGGGATGATCGAAGCGGGTGACACAGAAATCGGGATCGAAGCGGGGATTGGCGCCGGAGATCATCGAGACGACGTCGAAGCGGTCGGCCGGGTGACCGATGGCGGTGGCGCCGAGAACCGCCGCCGGCGAGCCGATGGCGACGACGCGGCCGGCCTCGATGCGGACCACGGCGGCGGCGAGGCGGGCGACTTCCTCGACCGAGTGGCTGACATAGAGGATGGGGATGGCGAATTCGTCGCGCAGGCGCTCGATGAACGGCAGGATTTCCTGCTTGCGGGCAGCGTCGAGGGAGGCGAGCGGCTCGTCCATCGCCAGCAGGTCGGGCGAGGCGAGCAGGGTGCGGCCGATGGCGACGCGCTGGCGTTCGCCGCCGGACAGCGTCGAGGGGCGGCGCGCCAGCAGATGGCCGATGCCGAGCACCTCCACCACCGGATCGAAGCCGATGCGGCGGGTCGGCCGGGGGGTGAAGAAGCGGCCGTAACCGAGATTGGCGCGGACGCTGAGGTGGGGAAACAGCTGGGCGTCCTGAAACACCAGCCCGACGCGGCGGCGATGGGGCGGCAGGAAGCGGCGACCGGCGGTGTCGACCAGCACGGCGTCGCCGAGCGAAATCCGGCCCTGGTCGGGACGTTCAAGGCCGGCGACGAGGCGAATGGCGGTGCTCTTGCCGGAGCCGGAGGGGCCGAACAGCGCGGTGATGCCGGAACCGGCCTCGAAGGCGACGTCGAAGCGGAAATCGGCTCGGGCGAGGCGGCATTCGAAGCGGATCATTCGGGGCGAACTCCGCGTCGATCGGCGCGGCGCGCCAGATATTCCGAGGCGACCAGCGCGGCAAGGGCGATGACGACGGCGACCAGCGACAGGCGCAGCGCGCCGGCATCGCCGCCGGGAACCTGGGTATAGGTGTAGATCGCCGCCGGAATGGTCTGGGTCTCGCCCGGGATGTTGGAAACAAAGGTGATGGTGGCGCCGAATTCGCCGAGTGCCTTGGCAAAGCACAGCACGGCGCCGGCGATGATGCCGGGCAGCGCCAGCGGCAAGGTCACGGTGAGGAACACCCAGGGCGGCGAGGCGCCGAGGGTGGCGGCGGCGCTTTCGAGCCGGGTATCGATCGCCTCGATGGTCAGGCGGATGGCGCGGACCATCAGCGGGAAGCCCATGACGGCGCAGGCGAGCGCGGCGCCGGTCCAGCGGAACGACAGGACGATGCCGAAATGCTCGTGGAGGAACTGGCCGAGCGGGGCGCGGCGGCCGAACAGCAACAGCAGCGCATAGCCGGTGACGACCGGCGGCAACACCAGCGGCAGGTGCACGAGGCCGTCGACCAGGGTCTTGCCGGGAAAGCGGCCGCGCGCCAGCAGCAGCGCGACCGCGAGCGCGAGCGGCAGGCTGGCCAGCGTCGCGATCGACGCCACCCGCAGCGACAGGCGGATCGCAACCCATTCCTCCGGCGTGATCGACAGCAATTCCAAGGCGCCCGCTCCGTTCGCCGCCCTCCCCTGCCCGATCGTCCGGGGCACTGGCCGACGTGCCCAGCCTGCCGCGTTCGCGATGCCGGAGCAAGCTGTATTGTTGCGGATATAGCCGAGACTGAAACGCGGAGGTGGACGGAAGGAGCGGTTGTCCAGACCCGGTCAGGTCAGGCCGAGAGGCGTTCGCCGAGGGCGGCCTCATCGGCGCGGCGGACGCGGATGAAGTCGCGGCCGCAGCCGAGCTTGCCGGCGAGGATCGAATCCGGGTCGATGACGCGCCAGAACGGCGTCACCCGATCGACCGGCACGCCAGCGGCGAGGTCCTCGAGCGCCAACTCGGCGACGATGCGCAGAAAGATGCCGGTGGTGAGCGGACAGGTGGCGTCGGCACCGGAGCCGGCGGCGAGCTCGGCGCGCAACTCGGCGGTCGACCGGGTGCGGCCGGGAGGCACGCGATCGATGGCCTGCTGAACCATGGCCGGCGTGGCGATCAGCAGGCTGGAGCCGGCGACGAGGCCCGAGAACGACTTTTCCAGCACGCTGATATGGGCGGGACGCGCGCCTTCGAATTTCCGCCGCCAGCTCAATCGCGCCATCGTCTCCCCCTCCTCCTTCGCGGCGGCGCCACAGGCGCGGCCGTCCGGAAATGCGTCACGAACATTATACACTCGTAACATCGCAATGCATGATTTTCGCGGCGGCTGCTACTCCGAGTTTTGACGGGTTCGGGACACAAGTCCGCGTCATCGGACCGGCGAGGACGGGAGGCCGCCCGGTTGGCGGGCGCCGGCATGACAAAACCTTTTTGAAAACCCGGCGCGGCAGCGGCATTTTGACTCGCCACCCGGCGCGGATACCGCTATCACCGGCGCTCTTGCCAAGGGATCTGACATCATGACTGCTATCGCCCGCCGCCTCGGCCCCGATGCCGCTCTCGCCAACCCGGTCACCGCGGCGTTGCGCGCGCTGGCGATGGACGCGGTGGAAGCCGCCAAGTCCGGCCATCCCGGCGCGCCGATGGGCATGGCCGACATGGCCGCCGTCGTCTGGCGCGAGAAGCTGCGGCACGACCCCGCCAACCCGGCCTGGCCGGACCGCGACCGCTTCGTGCTGTCGAACGGCCATGGCTCGATGCTGATCTACGGGCTTCTGCACCTCACCGGCTATGACCTGCCGATCGAGGAGATCAAGCGCTTCCGCCAGATGCACTCGAAGACCCCGGGCCATCCGGAATACGGCTACACCCCGGGCGTCGAGACCACCACCGGGCCGCTCGGGCAGGGCATCGCCAATGCCGTCGGCTTCGCGCTGGCGGAAAAGACGCTTGCCGCGCAGTTCAACCGGCCGGGTCACGCGATCGTCGACCATCGCACCTTCTGCTTCCTCGGCGACGGCTGCCTGATGGAAGGCATCAGCCATGAGGTCGCCTCGCTCGCCGGCGCGCTGAAGCTCGGCAAGCTGGTCGCGCTGTGGGACGACAACGGCATCTCCATCGACGGCAAGGTCGAGGAATGGTTCGCCGACGACACCCCGGCGCGGTTCGAGGCCTATGGCTGGCACGTGGTGCGCGGCGTCGACGGCCACGACATGGCGGCGATCTCGGCCGCAGTCGATCTCGCCACCGCCGAGACCGGCAAGCCGAGCCTGATCTGCTGCCGCACGACCATCGGTCGCGGCGCGCCGGCCAAGGAAAACCATCAGGACAGCCACGGCGCCCCCCTCGGGACCGAGCAGATCGCGGCGGCGCGGGCGGCGATGAACTGGACCCACGGTCCGTTCGAGGTGCCGGCCGACGTCTATGCCCAGTGGGACCAGAAGGCGCGCGGCGGCGCGCTGTCGGCCGACTGGGGCAAGCAGTTCGCGGCCTACAAGGCGGCGCATCCGGACCTGGCGGCGGAGTTCGAGCGCCGCATCGCCGGCGAGCTGCCGGCGGACTTCGCCGCGACGGTCGCGGCGGCGATCGCGGCGGAAAAGGCGGCCGGGACGGTCGCCAGCCGCAAGGCGAGCCAGATCGCCATCGCCGCCTTCGCCAAGGGCCTGCCGGAATTCCTCGGCGGCTCGGCCGATCTGGTGCATTCCAACCTCACCAACCATCCCGGCAGCGTGCCGGTGACGCGCGATCCGGCCGGCAACCAGGTGTTCTACGGCGTGCGCGAATTCGGCATGTCGGCGATCGCCAATGGCGTGGCGCTGCATGGCGGCTTCATCCCGTTCGTGGCGACGTTCCTCGTGTTCTCCGACTATGCCCGCAACGCGGTGCGCATGTCGGCGCTGATGGGGCTGCGGGTGATCTATGTGTTCACCCATGATTCGATCGCGCTCGGCGAGGACGGTCCGACCCACCAGCCGATCGAGCATGTGGAGAGCCTGCGGCTGATCCCGAACCTCGCCGTCTGGCGTCCGGCCGATGCGGTCGAGACGGCGGTCGCGTGGCAGAAGGCGCTGGAAAACCGCAAGGGGCCGACGGCGCTGATCCTGTCGCGGCAGAACCTGCCGGCGCAGGATCGCGACGCGACGACGGAAGCGGCGATCGGCAGCGGCGCCAATGTGCTCGCCGATCCGGCCGGGGCGAAGGCGACGATCGTCGCCACCGGGTCGGAGGTGAAGCTGGCGATGGAGGCCGCGGCCAAGCTGGCGGAGGGCGGCATCGCGGTGCGGGTGGTGTCGATGCCGTGCGTCGAGGCGTTCGAGGCGCAATCGGCGGCCGAACAGGACAAGGTGCTGCCGGCGACCCTGCCGATCGTGGCGGTGGAAATGGGCGCGACGCGCGGCTGGCGCGGCGTGGTCGGCCGCACCGGCGCCGTCGTCGGCATCGACCGCTTCGGCGAATCGGCGCCGGAAAAGGCGCTGCTGGCGCATTTCGGCTTCACCGCCGACAAGGTCGCCGACGTGGTGCGCGGCGTCATCAAGGGCTGAGCGCCCGCCTCACATGGATCGGTCGGGCCGGATGATCCGGCCCGACCCGCGCGGGGCCGGAACTAGCGCAGATCCGGGTCGATATCAGCGTCGGCGCCGCGGCTTGGGTCGCGGCGGTGGCCGGAGACTTCCGCGCCCGCATCGGCCGGCAGCCGGGCAAACAGGAAGGCGGAGCTGGCGGCGATCGCGCCGATGACCAGGAACGCGGTGGCGAAGTCGATCTGCGTCAGGGCTGTCTCGCCGCGCAGGTGGCGGCTCAGTTCGATCACCATGGCGGCGACGGCGACGCCGATCGACTGCGACAATTGCTGAACGACGCCGGAAAAACTGGTGCCCTTGCTCATGTCGGCATGGGAGATGTCGCTGAAGGCGAGGGCATTCAGCGCGGAAAACTGCAACGAGCGGAAAAACCCGCCGATCAGCAGCACGCTCATGATCACCACGGCCGGGGTCGAGGCGGTGAAGCCGGCCGAGGCGGCGATGGAGACGGCGGCGAGCAGGCCGTTGACGATCAGCACGGTGCGGAAGCCGAAGCGGGCGAGCAGCGGCCGGGCGGAGAACTTCATGGCGATGGCGCCGGCGGCGGAGACGAAGGTCAGCATGCCGGATTCGAAGGCGCTGAGCCCGAAACTGACCTGCAGCATCAACGGCAACAGGAACGGCGTGGCGCCGATACCGAGCCGGAACAGCACGCCGCCGGTGACGCTGGCGCGGAATGTCGGCAGCCGCAGCAGCCGCAATTCGAGGATCGGATGGGCGATGCGGCCGGCGTGGCGGACATAGAGCGCGATGGCGAGCGCGCCGACCACCATCATGGCGGCGACCGCCGGTCCGGGCAGCACGTCGCGGCCGATCAAGGTCAGGCCGAAGATCGACAGGGCGAGCCCGGTGCCGGACAGGAGAAAGCCGGTCATGTCGAACGGCTGGCGGGCCTCGATGCGGATGTTGGGGATGTAGAGCGTCGCCAGCACCAGGCCGAGAAAGCCGATCGGCAGGTTGATCCAGAAGATCCAGCGCCAGTCGAAATAGGTGGTGATGAAGCCGCCGAGCGGCGGGCCGATCACCGGGCCGATCAGCGCCGGCACCGTCAGGTAGGCAAGGGCGCTGACCAGCTGGTTCTTCGGCACCGAGCGCAGCACAACCAGGCGGCCGACCGGCACCATCATGGCGCCGCCGAGGCCCTGGACGGCGCGGGCAAGGACGAGATCGAACAGGGAATTGGCATAGCCGCAGCCGATCGAGCCGAGCATGAACACGACGATGGCAAGGCGGAACACCGTGCGCGAGCCGAGGCGGTCGGCTGCCCAGCCGCTCAAGGGGATGAACACCGCCAGCGTCACCAGATAGGCGGTGAAGGCGAGCTTGAGCACCACCGGATCGACCGAGAGGTCGGCGGCGATCTGCGGCAGCGACGTCGAAATGACGGTTCCGTCCATGTTTTCCATGAACAGCGCCGCCGCGACCACCAGCGGCACGATGCGAAATCCAGACGACATGGAGCGGGGGATCCCGGGTTCTGGCGACGAAACCGCCGATTGCCTCGCCGGTTTAACAGAGCCATGTGACATTGCCAGCCGGGATGCGCGCGCAGGCAACAGGGTTGCGCCGGGCGGGGAGCCGGCCTGCAAGCGCGGATTGCCGCGTCATTGGCCAATGCGCTTGACAAAACCCATTGGCAAAGCCGGCTTGCGGGTGTCCAATCATCCGGTCCAATGTAACTTGACCGGCTGGACAAAAAGCCGGCATCAACATGGAGGTGGAGACATGACGCTGACGAGCTCGAAGAAAACGCTTTCGGTGGCGCTACTGGCGCTGTGCCTGGCCTTGCCGGCAATGACGGCCGGGGCCGAGGTTGTCTATAACCGCGGCAATTCCGGCGAACCGGAGACGCTCGACCCGCACAAGACCTCGACCGTGCCCGAAGCCAACATCATGCGCGACATCTTCGAGACGCTGGTCGCCTATGACAGCAAGGCCAATGTGATCCCGGGCGCGGCGGCTTCGTGGACGATCAGCGCCGACGGCAAGGTCTACACGTTCAAGATGCGGGCGAACGCCAAGTGGTCGAACGGCGATCCGGTCAAGGCCTCCGACTTCGTGTTCTCGATGCGGCGGCTGCAGGACCCGGCGACCGGCGGCAAATATGCCAACATGCTCTATCCGGTGATGAATGCCGAGAAGATCAACAAGGGCGAATTGAAGCCGGAAGAACTGGGCGTCAAGGCGATCGACGATGCGACGCTGGAGATCACGCTGGCCAATCCGACGCCGTATTTCCTGCAATTGCTGACCCACCAGACCGGCGCGCCGGTGCATCCGGCCTCGGTCGCCAAGTTCGGCAAGGACTGGGTGAAGCCGGAGAACATCGTCACCAACGGCGCCTTCGTGCCGAAGGAAGTGGTGCCGTCGTCGCATGTGAAAGTGGTGAAGAACCCCAATTTCCATGATGCCGCCAATGTCAAGATCGACGTGGTCAACTTCCTGCCGACCGAGGACCGCGCGGCGGCGCTGCGGCGGTTCCAGGCAGGCGAGATCCACACCAATGACGACATTCCGGGCGATCAGGTGAAGTTCATCCGCGAGAAGCTCGGCAAGCAGTTCCTGCTGGCGCCGTATCTCGGCACCTACTATTTCGCCTTCAACACCCAGAAGGGCGCGCTTGGCGACGTCCGCGTGCGCCAGGCGCTGTCGATGGTGATCGATCGCGAGTTCCTCGCCGAGGAAATCTGGGGCGGCACCATGGTGCCGGGCTATTCGTTCGTGCCGCCGGGCATTTCCAACTACGCCGGCGGACCGGTCTATGCCACGTGGAAGGACAAGTCGCCGATCGAGCGCGAGGACATGGCCAAGGCGCTGCTGAAGGAAGCCGGCTATGGGCCGGGCGGCAAGCCGATCAAGGTCGAGATTCGCTACAACACCTCGGAAAACCACAAGAAGACCTCGGTGGCGCTCGCCGACATGTGGAAGCCGCTCGGCGTCGAGGTGACGTTCATCAACACCGACATCAAGACCCATTACGCGCATCTGCGCGACGGCGGCGACTTCGACCTCGCCCGCGCCGGCTGGATCGCCGACTATTCCGACCCGCAGAACTTCCTGTTCCTCGTGCTGGCGGACAACAAGGGCTTCAACTACGCCCGCTACGTCAATCCGGAATATGACGCGCTGATCAAGGCGTCGGGCGTCGAGACCGATCTCGTCAAGCGCGCCGCGATCCTGAAGCAGGCCGAGACGGTCTTCATGCGCGACCTGCCGTTCGTGCCGCTGCTGTACTACAGCTCGAAGGCGCTCGTCTCCGACAAGGTCGTCGGCTGGGAGACCAACATCCAGGACGTTCACCCGTCGCGGTTCCTGTCGATCAAGCCGTAACCGGCGCGCTCGACCGCACTGATCCGGCCGGCATGTCCGGCCGGACGATCCTGGAGCTTACCCCCATGACCGGATATGTGCTTCGCCGGCTGCTGACGGCGATCCCGACGCTGTTCGTGATCATCACCCTCGCGTTCTTCCTGATCCGGGTGGCACCGGGCGGGCCGTTCGACCTGGAACGGCCGCTCGAGGCCAAGGTGATGGAGAACCTCGCCAAGATCTACCAGATCGACCAGCCGCTATGGCGGCAGTACCTGACCTATCTGACCAATCTCATGCAGGGCAATTTCGGCCCGAGCTTCTACTGGCGCGACTTCACCGTGTCGGACCTGTTCGCGCGGGCTCTGCCGGTTTCGATCAAGATCGGCGCCTCGGCGCTGACGATCGCGCTCGTCGTCGGCAGCCTGCTCGGCACGCTGGCGGCGTTCCGGCAGAACCGGGTCGAGGACTATGCGGTGATGACGCTGGCCACGGCCGGCACGACCATCCCGAATTTCGTCGTGGCGCCGATCCTGCAGCTCACTTTCGGGCTGTGGCTCGCCTGGCTGCCGGTCGGCGGCTGGAACGACGGGGCGCTGCGCAACACGGTGCTGCCGGTGCTGGTGCTGTCATTGCCGCAGATCGCCATCGTCGCCCGGCTGATGCGGGCCAGCGTGATCGAGACGCTGCGCTCCAACCATATCCGCACGCTGAGGGCCAACGGCCTGTCGACGGCGGTGATCCTGCGGCACACGCTGCGCGGGGCGGCGCTGCCGGTGGTGTCCTACATGGGGCCGGCGGCGGCGGCACTGCTCACCGGATCGGTGGTGATCGAGCAGATCTTCTCGATCCCCGGCGTCGGCCGCTTCTTCGTCGAGGGCGCGCTCAATCGCGACTATACGCTGGTGATGGGCACGGTGGTGCTGATCGCGGTGTTCGTCCTCGTGTTCAACCTGATCGTCGACATCCTCTATGCGGTGCTCGACCCGCGCGTGAGGCTCGAATGACCGCGATCGACGATGCTGTCGCCGCGACCCCGGTGGTGCGCGGCTCCTCGCTGTGGACCGAGGCCCGGCACCGGCTGATGCGCAATCGCGCCGCGGTGGTGGGGCTCGTGGTCCTGGCGCTGATCGCGGCGCTGGCGGTGATCGGGCCGCTGGTCAGTCCGCACGACTACGACAAGGTCTATTCCGACTATGTGAAGGTCGGCCCCGGCCTCGCGGCGCATCCGAGCCCGGAGCAGGCGCAAGAGCTCGCCCGCAAGACCGCGAGCCGGATGCGGGCGCAGGTCGACGCGATCGAACCGGTCGGCGACGGGCTGCGGATCAGCCTGAGCGCGACGCGGCCGATCGACGACCGGCTGGCGGTCTATTTCGATCGCTCCGACGCGTTCGCCAATACCAGGGTCATCGAAAAGGCCGACGAGGGCCGCAAGCTGGTGATCGAGACGACGATCGAGCACGCGTATTTCCCGTTCGGCACCGATGCCAATGGCCGGGACATGGCGACGCGCATCTTGATCGGGGCGCGGATCTCGCTGGCGATCGGGCTCCTGGCGAGTTTCGTGGCGCTGATCATCGGCGTCACCTGGGGCGCCACCGCCGGCTATCTCGGCGGGCGGATCGACAATCTGATGATGCGGATCGTCGACATCCTCTATTCGCTGCCGTTCATCTTCTTCGTCATCATGCTGGTGGTGTTCTTCGGCCGCAACTTCGTGCTGATGTTCCTCGCCGTCGGCGCCGTCGAGTGGCTCGACATGGCGCGGATCGTGCGCGGGCAGACGCTGTCGTTGAAGCGGCAGGAATACGTGCAGGCGGCAGAGGCGATGGGGGTCGACACGCTCGGCATCCTGAAGCGGCACATCATCCCCAACACGCTGGGGACGGTGATCGTGTTCCTGACGCTGCTGGTGCCGCGCGTCATCCTGATCGAGAGCTTCATGTCGTTCCTCGGCCTCGGCGTGCAGGAACCGCTGACCAGCCTCGGCGTGCTGATCGCCGAAGGCGCCAAGTCGCTGCAGGAAGCGCCGTTCCTGCTGATCTTTCCCTCGGTCATCCTGGTCGGCATGCTGTTTTCGCTGAATTTCATCGGCGACGGCCTGCGCGATGCGCTCGACCCCAAGGACCGCTAATGACGAAGCTCGACGCAACCCCGAGCGTGATCGCGATCGACCGGCTCAACGTGCATTTCCGCACCACGGCCGGCGACCTGCATGCGGTCAAGGATGTCTCGATCCACATCGCCAAGGGCGAAACCGTGGCGATCGTCGGCGAGAGCGGCTCCGGCAAGAGCCAGACGATGATGGCGGTCATGGGCCTGCTGGCGACCAACGGCTTTGCCAGCGGCTCGGTGCGGTTCGGCGCCGACGAGATCCTCAACCTGCCGCCGGCGCGGCTCAACAGCTATCGCGGCCGCAAGATCGGCATGATCTTCCAGGAGCCGATGACGTCGCTCGATCCGCTGTTTCCGATCGGGCGGCAGATCGCCGAGCCGCTGCAGGCCCATGGCGGCGTTTCGGGCGCCGAAGCCCGACGCCGGGCGATCGAGCTGTTGCGGCTGGTGCAGCTGCCGGAGCCGGAAAAGCGGGTCGATGCCTATCCGCACGAACTTTCCGGCGGGCAGCGGCAGCGGGTGATGATCGCCATGGCGCTGGCCAATCAGCCGGAAGTGCTGATCGCCGACGAACCGACGACGGCGCTCGACGTGACGATCCAGGCGGAGATCCTGACGCTGCTCGACGACCTGCGGCAAAAGCTCGGCATGGCGATCGTGTTCATCACCCACGATCTCGGCATCGTCCGGCGCTTCGCCTCGCGGGTCTATGTGATGCGGGCGGGCGAGGTGGTGGAAACCGGGGCGACGGCCGACGTGTTCGCCAACCCGGCGCACGACTACACCCGGATGCTGATCGAGTCCGAGCCGTCGGGATCGAAGGCGTCGGCGCCGGCCGACGCGCCGCTGGTGATCGATGCCCGCGACGTCGAGGTGACGTTCAAGCTCGGCGGCGGGCTGTTCACCCGGCCGCTGGAAATCCGGGCGGTGTCGCATGTGTCGCTGTCGATTCGGCGCGGCGAGACGGTGGGTCTTGTCGGCGAGAGCGGATCGGGCAAGTCGACGCTGGGGCGGGCGATCCTGCGACTGGTGCCGTCGTCGGGGATCATCCGCTTCGAGGACCGGGCGCTGACGCCGCTCGACCGGGCGGCGATGCGGCCGTTGCGCAAGTCGTTGCAGCTGGTGTTCCAGGATCCGATGGGGTCGCTGTCGCCGCGTATGACCGTCGGCGAAATCGTCACCGAGGGGCTCCTGGTGCACGAACCGGGGATTTCGAGCCGGGAGCGCGACCGGCGGGCGGCGCAGGCGCTGGAGGAGGTGCGGCTCGATCCGGCGTCGCGCAACCGATTTCCGCATGAATTCTCCGGCGGACAACGCCAGCGCATCGCCATCGCCCGGGCGGTGATCCTGCAGCCGAAGCTCGTGGTGCTGGACGAGCCGACCTCGGCGCTCGACCGCTCGGTGCAGAAGACCATCGTCGAGCTGCTGCGCGACCTGCAAACCCGGCACGGGCTCGCCTATCTGTTCATCAGCCACGATCTCGCGGTGGTCAGGGCGATGTCGGACTATGTGATGGTGATGAAGTCCGGCGAGGTGGTGGAAGCCGGGCCGAGCGAGACGCTGTTTACCGCGCCGAAGCAGGACTACACCCAGCGCCTGCTGGCGGCGGCGCTCGACCGGTAAGGCGACGCCGGCATTTTGGGAAAGACAACGCCGGCGCCACGCCCCGAGGGGCGACGCCGATAGGGTTGAAAAGACAACGCCGGCGCCGCGCCCCGAGGGGCGACGCCGATAGGGTTGAAAAGACAACGCCGGCGCCGCCCCAGGGGGCGACGCCGGCGGGGCGACCGCTGTGGATTGGGGCTTATTCTGCCGCGGTCCGCAGAAGGGGTTGGGTGTTGGCAGCCGGGAGCGGGGCAAGCAGGGTGGCGCCGGTCGGTTGCGGCGCCGGCTCGGCCGCCGGCGCCGCAGCGGCAGGTGCCTTGGGCTTGCGGACGCGGAACCACACCGCATAGAGCGCCGGCAGGAACAGCAGCGTCAGCAGCGTCGCGGCGAACAGGCCGCCGGCGATGACGATCGCCATCGGCCCCCAGAACAGCGAGCCGGCGAGCGGCACCATGGCGAGGATGGCGGCGAGCGCGGTGAGCACCACCGGGCGCGAGCGGCGGACGGTCGCCTCGATGATGGCGTCGTAGAGGCTGGCGCCGGCTTCGACGTCCTCGTCGATCTGCATCACCAGGATGACGGTGTTGCGCATGATCATGCCGGCGAGGGCGATGAGGCCGAGAAGCGCGACGAAGCCGAACGGCTTGTTCATCAGGTTGAGGCCGAGCGAGGCGCCGATGATGCCGAGCGGGGCGGTGGAGAACACCAGCGCCAGCTTGGAGAACGACTGCAGCTGCACCATCAGCACCGCCAGCATGGCCAGCGCCATGACCGGGAACAGGATGAAGATCGAGCCGTTGCCCTTGGCGGATTCCTCGATCGAACCGCCGAGCTCGATGCGCATGCCGAGCGGCAGGCCGGCCGACAGGTCCTTCAGCGCCGCCTGGATGCGGGTCGACACCACCGGGGGCTGGACGCCGTCGACGACGTCGGCGCGCACGGTGATGGTCAGGTCGCGGTTGCGACGCCACAGGATCGGGTCTTCCGTCTGGAATTCGACGCGGGCGACCTGCGCCAGCGGCACGGCGACGCCGTTGCGGCTGGTGATGGTCAGGTCCTCGATGTGGCCGAGGTCGAGCCGCTCGGAGCGGGTGGCGCGGGCGACGACGTCGACGCGCTCGGTGCCGTCGCGGACGCTGGTGACGGTGACGCCGGAGAGCAGGGTCTGCAGCGTCTGGGCGACGTCGGCGACGTTGAGGCCGAGGGCGCGGGCGCGGTCCTGATCGACGACGAGGCGGATCGACGGCGCCATTTCGTTCCAGTCGAGGTGCGGATCGATCGCCGCCTTGTCGGCGCGCATGATCTCGCGCACCTTCTCGGCGACCTCGCGCACCGCCTGCGGCTCGGTGCCGATGACGCGGAACTGCACCGGGAAGCCGACCGGCGGGCCGAAATTGAAGCGATCGACGCGGACGCGGGCCTGGGCGAGCGCGCCGGCGGCGACGGCGCGCTCCAGCCGGGCCTTGACCCGCTCGCGCGGCTCCAGGCCCTTGGTGACGATGACGATTTCGGCGAAGGCCTCGTTGGGCAATTGCGGATTGAGTCCGAGCCAGAAGCGTGGCGAGCCCTGGCCGATATAGGTCTCGAAGGTTTCGATGTCGGCGTCATCCTTCAGCAGCGCCTCGGCCTGCAACGCCGCCTCGCGGGTGGCGGTGACGGCCGTGCCTTCCGGCAGGCGCAGCTGCAGGAACAGTTCCGGCCGCTCGGAGATCGGGAAGAACTGCTGCTGCACCCGGCCGAAGCCGACGATGGAGGTGGCGAAGACGACGAGCGTCAGGGCGACGGTGAAGAACTTGTGGTCGACGGCCCAGACGATGACCCGGCGCAGGCCGCGATAGAGCGGCGAATTGTAGATGAAGGCCGGGTCGGAATGATCGACATGGGGCGGCGGCGGCAGGCCGCGGCTTGCCGCGCGGGCGACGGCGCGCTCGTATTTGCGCTTTTCGACCGCGTGGAAATCCGGCAGCAGCTTCATGCCGAGATAGGGCGTGAACAGCACCGCGACGAACCACGAGACGATGAGAGCGATGCCGACGACCCAGAAGATGCCGCCGGCATATTCGCCGACCGAGGAATTGGCGAGGCCGACGGGCAGGAAGCCGATGGCGGTGACGAGCGTGCCGGTCAGCATCGGGAAGGCGGTGGAGGTCCAGGCGAAGGCGGCGGCCTGTTTGCGGTCCCAGCCCTGCTCCATCTTCACCACCATCATCTCCACCGCGATGATGGCATCGTCGACCAGCAGGCCAAGGGCGATGATCAGCGCGCCGAGCGAGATGCGGTGCAGGTCGACGCCGAGGATCATCATGGCGATGAACACCACCGTCAGCACCAACGGCACCGACAGGGCGACGACGATGCCGGTGCGCCAGCCGAGCGAGACGAAGCTGACGAACAGCACGATGCCGAGGGCCTCGAGGAACGACTTGACGAATTCGGAGACGGCCTTCTCGACCACGTGCGGCTGGTCGGCGATCTGTTCCAGTTCGATGCCGGCGGGGATGTTGTGGACGAACTCGGCCTTGGCGGCCGCGAGATCGGCGCCGACCGTGGTGATGTTGGCGCCCTTCTGGATGACGACGCCGACAAGCAAGGCCGGCGCGCCCTCGTGGCGGACGAGATAGGTCGGCGGATCGACGAAGCCGCGGCTGACGGTGGCGATGTCGCCAAGGCGGAAGGAACGACCGGCGACGTCGATCGGAGTGGCGGCGACGGCATCGACGCCGTCGAGGGCGCCGGTGACGCGCAGCGGAATGCGGGTGGCTCCGGCATCGATGGAACCGGCCGGGACGATGGCGTTCTGGCGGGCGAGGCTGTCGAAGATCACCGCCGGCGTGATGCCGAGGGTGGCGAGCTTGCCGTGGCTGAACTCGACGAAGATCTTCTGGTCCTGGACGCCGTAGAGATTGACCTTGGTGACATTGGCGACGCGCAGCAGCCGGCTCTTGATCCGCTCGGCCTGCCGCTTCAGCTCGGCGAAGTCGGCGCCGTCGCCGGACAGGGCATAGAGCACCGAATCGACGTCGCCATATTCGTCGTTGACGTTGGGGCCGATCAGGCCGGCGGGGAGTTCCGGCTTGAGATCGTCGAGCTTCTTGCGCGCCTGGTAGAACAGCTGCGGCACGTCGCGGGCGGGGGTGTTGTCCTTGAACACCAGCTGCATCGCGGTGAAGCCGGGCTTGGTATAGGTCTGAATGCGCTCGAACCAGGGCAGCTCCTGCAGCTTCTTCTCAATGCGCTCGGCGACCTGATCCTGCATTTCGCGGGCGGTGGCGCCCGGCCAGGCGGCGGTGATGACCGCGACCTTGATGGTGAAGGACGGGTCCTCGGCGCGGCCGAGGCGCGTATAGGAGAACAGACCGGCGGCGATCAGGCCCAGGATCATGAACAGGATCAGGGCCGGATGGGTAACGGCCCAATAGGACCAGTTGCCGGCGGTCAGTTCTTTGTTGTCGTAGGGTGACATCGGCGGCGACATGGGCGGCTCCGGGGCGTGCAACGCGGCGCGAACTGAGGCGCGATCACTTGCGGGTTTCGACGATGCGCACCTTCTGCGCCGGATCGAGCTTGTGGACGCCGATGGCGACGACGTTGTCCCCCTCGGCGAGGCCGGAGCCGACGAGCACGTCCTTGCCGTCGAAGCCGGCGACCTTGACCGGCTTCAGCGTCAGCGTGCCGGTTGCAGCGTCGACGACGAACATCTCGGGCCCCTGGCCGCGGGCATAGAGCGCGGTCTGCGGCAGGCGGGCGACCATGCCGGCATCGGGATCGGCGATGATGACGGTGGCGGTCATGCCGATGATGGCGGCATCGCCGGCGTCCTCGATGGCGAACCGCGCCTGATAGGTGCGGGTGGCGGCATCAGCGGCGGCGGCGAACTCGCGCAGGCGGGCCGGATAGGTCCGCGCGGCATTGGACCAGAGCGAGACCTTGGCGGTGCCGAGGCGGGCGCGTTCGATCAGCGCTTCCGGAATGGCGACGACCGCGTCGCGCTCGCCGGAGCGGGCGAGCCGCAGCACCGGCGTGCCGGCGGCGACGATTTGGCCCGGCTCGGCCAGCGTGGCGGTGACGACGCCGTCGACATCGGCCTTGAGCGCGGCATAGGTCAACTGATTGGCGGCGAGATCGACGGCGCGGCGGGCGCGCTCGACCCGCGAGCGGATCTCGTTGGTGGCGGCAAGCTGGCGCTCGACGGCGGCGTCGGTGGTCCAGCCGTTCTTGCGCAGGTCGAGGCTGCGGCGGTCCTGGGCCTCGCCGGAGGTGAGCGAGGTCTCGGCGGCCTTCAGTTCGGCGCGCGCCTGTTCGAGCTGCAGTTCGATATCGGTGGGGTCGAGGCGGGCGAGGACCTGTCCGGCGGCGACGCGCTCGCCCTGCTGGACCAGTCGCTCGATCACCTTGCCGGCGACGCGGAAGCCCATGTCGGCCTCGACGCGGGGGCGGACGGTGCCGACAAAGCCGCGATCGCGGACGCGGGGGGCGAAGCGGACGATCTCGACGACGACGGCACGGCCCTCGGCCGAGGCGCCGGCGGTGGTGGGGGCGGCCTCGGCGGCTCGGGCGGCATCAGGGCCGGCGCCGGCGGCGGACAGGCCGGTGGCGAGTGCAAGGGCGATCAAGCGGCGGAACATCTCAACCTCCCCGGGCCATCAGGCCGCGCAGAACGAATTCGGTGATTTCGCGGGTCTGGCGTTCCTGGTCATCGCCGGCGCAGTGGGCGATGAGGGTGGGGTGGAACACCGAGATATGACAGAGCTTGAACATCTCGGCCGCAGCGAGGGCATCCTGGGGCGGGAACTCGTCGGCGGCGATGCCATCGGCGATGATGCGGGCAAAGATGCCGGCCAGGGCCTGCTTGTGGGCGTGGACGACGTCCCAGTTCTCGGCCATCGCCACCTCGACCATGTCGTGGATGCGGCGTTCCTCGGTGAGCTGGGTCTTGTTGAAGCGGTGGATGGCCAGCGCCGCCTGGCGCAG
>JAEULV010000025.1 GCA_016793065.1 Hyphomicrobiaceae bacterium | reverse complement strand
GAGTGGGAGTGAGCGCCGGAGCAGGGCAGGGGCTGGCCTATGCCAGCAACCGTGTTGGCAAGCCGAGGGCCTGTCCGGCACTTGCAAGGCGCTGATCGAGGGTATGCAGTGTCGCGCCTTGCTCTGATGCAATGGCAAGATGCAGAGCGTCGCCGGCTCGCAAGCCGAGCCCATGTTGATCGGCAAACCGTGCCGCAAGCCGAAACTGTCGGCTCGACACGGCGCAAACCGCCAGGCTCTCGGCGATCAACTTTTTGAACATGGCGAGTGCGGCACCGCGTTGATCGAGATCGATCTGACCAGTCCGCACCTTGATGGCCAAGGCGGAGGACATCTCGGTGATTGTCCACTCGCTGATCAGCAGTCGGGAAGGATCCTGTTCCGCCAGCCACATCTGAACACGCTGGGTCGTTGCTTCCCTTGATAGCGCCGCGACAATCAGGGATGTGTCGAGATAGAGCATCAGTATCGCTCGCCGTCCCGCATCGCTCGCACCAGATCGGCGGCGCATTGCAACGATGGCGGCATCGCTTCCGTCAGAAGGTGAAGCATGGCGGGGTCGATCCGCTTGCGCGGTTCTCTTATCGATGACAGGCGTGCGACTGGCTTGCCATGTCTGGTGATATCGATCGTCTCTCCGGCCTCGACCCGGTCGATGATCTCACTCAGACGAGCTTTGGCTTCCGCCAGATTGATCGTATCCATGTCAAGCCTCATGACTACAATTATAGTCATTTA
Source organism: Hyphomicrobiaceae bacterium (assembly GCA_016793065.1). Taxonomy (GTDB): domain Bacteria; phylum Pseudomonadota; class Alphaproteobacteria; order Rhizobiales; family Ancalomicrobiaceae; genus JAEULV01. The sequence continues at coordinate 24,335 of JAEULV010000025.1, read as the reverse complement.
GCACATCGCTTCCGGAATTTCCAGCAATTCCGCCCCACTCCGACCCGCCTTCGCCTCAGTCCTCGTCGGCGGGCGGTTCCTGCGCCGCGGCGACACCCTGGCCGCGAAAGCCCTTGGCCAGTACGTACATCTCGGAGGAATCCGAGCGGCTCGCCGGCGGCTTGACGTGGTAGACCGTGGCGAAATCGCGCTTCAGATCGGCAAGCAGGGTGTTTTCCGTGCCGCCCCGCAGTACCTTGGCGAGGAAATGCCCGCCGGGCTTCAGCACCTCGCGGGCGAACGCCAGCCCGACCTCGCACAGATACATGATCTTCAGGTGGTCGGTCTTCTTGTGGCCGGTCGCCGGCGCCGCCATGTCGGACATGACGAAATCCGCCTCGCCGCCCAGCGCCGCCTTCAGCTTGTCGGGGGCGTCCTCGGCGAGAAAATCCTGTTCGAGGATGATGGCGCCGGCCAGCGGCTCGCAGCCGAGATAGTCGATGCCGACGACGCGCGGCAGTTCGGATGACGACTTCACCCGCTCGACCGCCACCTGCAGCCAGCCGCCGGGGGCGCAGCCGAGATCGCAGACCCGCATGCCGGGCTTCAGGAGCTCGTACTTGTCGTCGATCTCGATCAGCTTGTAGGCCGCGCGCGAGCGCCAGCCCTCGGCTTTGGAGCGGACGACATAGGGATCGTTGAGCTGGCGTTGCAGCCAGCGGGTCGATGAGGCCGTGCGGCGCTTGGCGGTCTTGACCTTGACGGTCAATTGCCGGTCGCCCCGTCCCGAGCTGCCCTTGCCGCCGGGGCCCTTGGTGCCGCCGCCCTTGTTGCCCGATCCGGTGGTCATCAGCAGTGGTCTCCCCGGATCATCCTGCCCGCGACGGTTCGTCGGATCAGATGCAAAATGATCGGATGCAAAGTCAAGAGCCGATCGGTGCGGGCGCTCGGCCGCGCGCCGTTCAGCTCTGGCGGAATCTCGAGTGGTTGCGGTCCCAGACGCGGTCGGCCCGCATCAGCTGGGTGAGGATGCCCTCGCGCAGGCCCCGGTCGGCGACCCGCAGCCGCGAGCACGGCCAGCGCCGCCGCACCGCCTCCAGGATGGCGCAGCCGGCGAGCACCAGATCGGCGCGGTCGCCGCCGATGCACGGATGCTCGACCCGGTCGTCATAGGACATGGCGCGCAGCCGGTCGACCATGGCGCCGACCTGGGTGTCGGTCAGCCAGGCGCCGTCGACCCGGCGCCGGTCATAGCGCTTCAGGTCGAGGAACACCCCGGCAAGGGTGGTGACGGTGCCGGAGGTGCCGAGCATGTGCAGCCCGCCGCCGGCCAGGCGCCGGTCGAGCCGCTCCGCCTCGGGAAACGTCCGCAGCATGTCGGCGACATCGTCGACCATCGCCTCGAACACCACATCGTCGACCCGCACGCCGCCATGGCGCTCCGACAGGGTGACGACGCCGACCGGCAGCGACGTCCACGCCCGGATGCAGCGCGCCGGATCGCGTCGCGGTCCGTCGACGAAGTCGATCCAGACGAGTTCCGACGAGCCGCCGCCGATGTCGAACAGGATGGCGCCGTCGCCATCGGGATCGACCAGGCTGGCGCAGCCGGTGACGGCGAGGCGGGCCTCGGTCTCTCGGGTGACGATTTCCAGCTCCAGCCCGACCTCGCGCCGCACCCGATCGATGAACAGCGCGCCATTGGCGGCCGAGCGGCAGGCCTCGGTGGCGATCAGCCGGGCACGGGCAACGTCATGCTCCGCCAGCTTGCGCCGGCAGACGTCGAGCGCCTCAATGGCGCGGTCCATGGCGGCGGCGGCGAGCTCGCCGGTGCGGCCGATACCCTCGCCCAGCCGGACGATGCGCGAGAACGCATCGACGACCCGGAAACCGCGCGGCAGCGGTTCGGCCACCAGCAAGCGGCAATTGTTGGTGCCGAGATCGAGCGCCGCATAGGCCCGGCCGGAATGGCCGCGCGGCGGCCGTGGCGCCCGGCCTTCGCCGATCGGACCATGAACCGAAGGACCGTGGCCGGCATGCCCGACATGCCCGTGCGGCGGCCGCGCCGGTTGCGGCTGCGGCCCATGCCCGACATGACCACCCCGCGCCACGCCGTGGCCGCCATGGGCAAGACCGCCATGGCCGCCGGCGGTGCGATGCGACGGGCGCGCCAACTCGCCCCGCGTCGCCGCAATCGCTTCATCCTCGGCGCGGTCGGGCCCGCCGGCATCGCGGCTCGCGGCCGGGCGGGGATCGTCCATCCCGCCGTGCCGGCCTGACGCGCCATCGCGGGCTGGCGTCGCGCCGCGCTGGCCATGTTCGCGCTGCCCCGGCTCGCGGGCTGGAAGGTCGCGCGGGCCGCCCTCCCGTTGCGTCGCATCCCGTTGGCCGGCGCCATGGGGACCATGCTCGCGCGCCGCATGATCGCGGCTGACAAAATCGCGGCTGCTGGAATCGCTTGGGCTGAAGTCGCGCGGATTCTGAGTGCCCGGTCCGCGCCCCGATGGCGCGCCGTGGCGCTGGGGCGCCTTGCCGCCGGCCTCAGTCTCAGCGCCGGCGGCATGGCCGCTCGTCGGCCCGGCCATCAGGCCCGGGCGTTCGCCATGCGACACACTTCCTCGGTCGCCCTCTCCAAGCGGGGAGGGCGGCGGGGACGCGCCTTGCGCTGGGTCGGTCCGCTGCCGGCGCTTGCGCGCGCGGCGTGCCCGGCGGCGTTGGCCTGCCATGGACACGGGTCGACCGACCTCGGCGCCCGCCCCGCGCCGGGGCGGGTCGTCGCCTGTCTGTCCCACCTGTCGTTCCTTGTCTCGGATCGGCTCATCGCCATCCGCAAGGGCCCGGCGCGCTGGTGAAAGCGCCACATCGAACCCATTCATTTCACCGTTGCGGGAAACATATCAGCGCCTTGGCGCCGCGCCTAGACCGCTTCGTCCGGTTTCGGCGGATTTGCCGGTCCAATCCCCCAAGACCTTCGTCAAGGTCGCGCGCCGTACCCTCGCATCCAGCCCGCGCCGGCATTCGGTTGCCGCCCCGAAAAGCCGCGCCATTCCGCCGTCCCCGTCGCGCCCGACGCCCTGCCGCTTCGCGCCGGCCCAACGGCGAGAACGCCGGCATCGCCGCGCGGCGAAACATGCCTGTGGATTTTTCCATGTCGTCCGCATGACGATTGGAAAAAGCAGTAGACGCGCCCGAGCGAACTGGCTATACACCGCCTCGCTCAGCCGCTTCGGCGCCTTGTCTCCAGGGACCGCTGACGCATTGCTGGGGGATAGTTCAACGGTAGAACTGCGGACTCTGACTCCGTCAATCTTGGTTCGAATCCAGGTCCCCCAGCCAAATCCCAAATCTCATCGCCCGCCGTCATGTCCCGTGTTTCAACGGGCGTTTGCGTTTGCCGGCTCACTGCGACGGCGGACCGCTCCGCCGCTTGTCAGCTCCTGTCGCGACATTGCGCGCGGATCCTCAAGGCACTGGCCGGAGTCCAGGCTGTGTTGACGCATCGCGCGGCACGTCGCGGATTGCCTCCCGCGTCCTTTCGGCCGACATCGGTGTGCGGGCCCTGCATGCCGGCAAGGGGAGGGCGCCCTCCACCCGCTCGCGTTCTTCGCGGTGGACGAATGCCGGTTGTCCGGACGCATGACGGCGCGAATCGGGCTAGGCTCAGGTCGCGATCAACGACGGTGGGACTTCGCTCATGCGCCCGACCCTCTACGGCATCAAGGCCTGTGACACCATGAAGAAGGCGCGGGCGTGGCTCGACGCGCATGGTGTCGAGCATGCCTTCCACGATTACAAGGCCGTCGGCATCGATCGCGCCACGCTGACGGCCTGGGTCGGCCGGCTCGGCTGGGAGGCCGTGCTCAACCGGTCCGGCACCACCTTTCGCAAGCTGCCCGACGCCGAACGCGTCGATCTTGATGCCGCCAAGGCGATCGAACTGATGCTGGCGCAGCCGTCGATGATCAAGCGCCCGATGCTCGTCACTGGCGAGACACTTCTCGCCGGCTTCAAGCCGGAAGCCTACGCGGCGCTCTTTCCGCAAGCCGATTGATCTGGATTGAACGCGAGCACCGCTCCGCCACGTCTCGGCGGCGCCGCGATTCCGCCGGCCGATTTGTTCGCGCCGACGGATCCGGGTCATCCGATCCCCGGCGCGGCGGCCCGGATGACATTGGCGACGAACTCGCCGACCTTGTCATTGCTGACATCGCCATGATCGGAGATGAATGCATCGGCCTTGATCGCGTTCACGGCCGGCGTCGGCTTCAGTCCGGGCTTGGCGATGTCTGTCACCGGGTGAAGCGTGCCGTGGTAGTGCTGCGGCCCGTTGGCTCCCATTGCGCCATAGTCGTCGTTGGCATCGCCGAATGCGGCTGTCACATCGTTCGACAGTCTCGATGCCAGCGCATAGACCCTGAAACAGGCTAGGTCATTGTGCGTGTGGGTGACCGCGATCACCCCCTTGACCTTGCCGGGAACGGCCGTGAACACCCCGCTTTCGGCCGGCGCCGGTCGCTTCGAGTAGCCGTTGTGCGAGAACGCCGCCTGCAGCAGCGTCATCGACGCGATTTGCACCACGGCGCCGTCGGGCATGGCATTGGTCAGGGCCGAGATCACGCGCGCGCCGAAACTGTGTCCGATCAGATGCAGCCGAAGCGGCCTGGCCGGCGACAGCTTGGCGAAGATCTCGCCCGCAAGTTTCGCCCCGATGACCCCCGCCCGCCGTTTCATCTCCCAATAGCCCATGAAGTTCAGAAGCTTGGCAACGGCCACCCGCGGTCCGGCGAGCACCCGGCCGATGCCGTCAAAAATTCCCTGTACGCTGCCGCCGGTGTCCGGGATTGCGACCGGCGTTCCAAGCCCGCCGAGAATGCCGGCTGCATCGTCGCTTTCCGCAAGATGCCTCAGCGTGTCGATCAGTCCGTCGAGTTCGGCGTCACCGGTCTTCGGAACGGCCTTGGTCAGCGCCTCGAAGACGGCGCGTGCATTCGTGACGCTCTGGTTGTCGATGAATGCCTCGATCGACGCCGTCGTGCTGGCCGTCCATTGCCCGGCGTCGATGGCGGCGAGGCCATCGGCAAGGCGCCGGGCGAACTCCTCTTCGGTGAGATCGCCGGTTGTCGCTGACGCCCCGGCGCCGGCCACGCTATTCTCATCGCTGACGAAAAGGCTTGCCTCGAAGCTCTCGTCATAGGCCATCGAGTGCCACTCGATCCCGATCACGCCGGTCTTCGTCAGGCTTCCGAGTTTCGCCTGGATGTTCTTCCAAAGCGCGCCATAGAACGTCTGGGCATCCTTTGCCGAATTGCGCCAGCCATGGGAGATGACGACAATATCATCGAGGCCATTCGTCTTGGCGAAATTCCAGATCTCATCCTTGATCTTCGGCTTCACCAGATTGTTGTTCTCATCGAACTGGATCACCAGATACGGCGTACCGTCAAGCGTCGACATTGGTTCCTCCTGATATGTTGTTCTCTGTCAACTCAGACGGATTGCAGCGCCCGCATCAGATCCACCAGCCCCGCCCCCTGGTAGTCCGCCTTGCGGCCAAGATCGGTTGCCGATTTCATGAAGATCTCCTTGACCTTCTGCGGCTGCCCCAGAAACTCCCGGCGCACCGACAGGAAGGCCGCGATGGCGCCGGAAACATGCGGCGCCGCCATGCTTGTCCCGGACAATGCCGCGTATTCGACCGGGGCGTTGGAGCCGGCTCCGTCAGCCGCTGGCGGGGACGAACTCGGCTTGCACGACCGGATCCGCTCGCCGGGAGCCACCAGATCGGGCTTGGCGCGGCCATCCCCGGTCGGTCCCTTGGAGGAGAAATAGCTGACGCCGTAGACATGCGGCATGTCGCGGTGGGTTGCGCCGACCGTAATCGCCAGGGCGGCATTGCCCGGATCCATGATCGTCGCCAGCAGCGGCCCCTGCCGCCCGCCGCCAATGGTTGCGTTGATCGTGCCATGGCCGGAATTGCCGGCGGCGACCACCACCACCACGCCCGATCGCACCAGTCGATCCACCTCGACGCAGAGCGGGCTTTGTCCGGTCGCGTGCCATTCCGGATCGAACGAATAGCCGAGGCTGATATTGGCGCCATGAATCCGCAAGTTTCGGCCATAGTCGTTCATCTGGAAAATGTAGCCTATTGCAGCGAGCAAGTCGCTGACATTCCCGTTCTTGGATTCTTCCGAGACTTTAAGGCTCAATATTTTGCATTTCGGTGCGATGCCGCTGATCGCTGATATTGTCTCGGAAGTCAGAACAATGGCTTTGTTCGTGCCCGTGCTATTCAACAGGCTGGACTTGTCGTTGCTTGCCGGTCTCTCGTCAGCGGCTTGGCCATCGATAGTCCTCACGAGGGCGACCGCCTCGGTCGCTCCCGGGCCGCTCGCCTCCCAGGCGCCGGCAATGATCCCGGCAACATGCGTGCCGTGACCGACCTTGTCGATCTGGGCGCGCCTGCTGAGTTCGTCCGGCGGGACGTCGGGCTCATTCTCCAGCCTGGTGAAGGACATGTGGCGCAGGCCGGGCGGCAGTTCGAGGTTCTTGTGCCTGCCGAAATGCGCGTGGGTGCCGTCGACGCCGGTATCGATGACGGCCCAGACGATATTGTCGCCGAGGGCTGAAAACGATCGGTGCGCCGCATCCGCCTTGACCGTGACGATCGACTTGGTCGTCAGTTGCCTGGTCTCGTGATCAAGCCAGATCTTGTAAACAAGAAAAGCGCCGCCGCTCTTGGCGCCGGCGGGCGGTTCCGCCGCTGGACCGCCTGCCGGTCCGGGTTGGATGTCCGATGTTGATTTGTTCTGCTGCCATGCCGCCAGTCGTTTGATTTGATTTTCGGTGAGGGCGGCAAACAGATAATTCTCGGTGTACATCGATTTCAGGATAGAAAGTCTTGTACCCGGTTCGGCGAGTAGGTCGAAAAGTTCTATTTTGTCTTTTGAATTATTGATCTTGCTGTCAGAGGCAGCAGCGGAAGCATCGACTGTCTGGCGCAACTCGAGTGCCCGGCTCGTGTCATATTCCGCGGGCACATGCCGCGCTTCGGCGTTTGCCGCAGGTTTTGGCTCGCTCTTGCCCGGCATGCCGCCGGCAAGCCAAGCGTCGATCAACAGGCGGCGGGCATTGGCGATTCCGTCCGGATAGTCACGGTTGAATTCGATGATGACATCGAAAAACGCCGGTTTGCTCTTGCCTGTCGTTTCGGCACCCGCCGTCGAGGTTTCCTTGCCCGTCGGTCTTGTGCGTTGTGTCCGCTTCGGGTGAAGCTTGGCGATCAGGTCGAGCCCGATCCGGGTTGCGGCGAGTTGCCGGTCCAACTCCTCGGCCCGCGTCGAATCCCGCGCGGCTGACGGGTCGCCCCGCGGCCTCTTTGCGGATCTCTTGGTCTTGGGCTTGGCACCAGCGGCCGGAATTCCGCCATCGCCAACCGCTGTTGGCGGGTTTGCCAGACCTGATGCCTTGCGCGGTTTTTTGCCCATGACAAATCCTGTCGGCCGGAATAACGCCCGTCGAACCTTGGCCGTATAGGACAAGTTCTCCCGCGCGACCCACCGGCATCGGTCCGTCAGCGCCGGAACGAGGGTGGGTTTCTCAAGACTGCAAAGATCAAGGTGGAATGTGGGAGTGTGTATTCCCTAACGATAACACGACGAAGCCGCGATACAAGTACTGATGTCGGATTTTGTCACTGCCCGTCGGCTTCGGCGGGCGGCGCGACGATCACCCGTTCCCACCCCCGCGCCAGTTCAGGCGCCGTCATGCCGAGGATGGCGGCGAGGACGAGGCCGATGCCGAGGGCTTGCGGCGGGGCGATGGTCTCGCCGAGAACGGCGACGCCGAGCAGTGCCGCCGTCACCGGCGCCACGGCGGTGAAGATCGCCGCTTCGGCTCCGGTCACCCGCGCCGCGCCGGCATACCACAGGATGAAGCCGCCGACGGTTGGAACCAGTGCATAATAGACCACGGCCAGCAGCGCCGATGCGGTCGCCGGCGTCGTCCATGGCACCTCGAATGCCGCCGGCCCCAGCGCCACCAGCAAGCCCAGCCCGGTCATCAGCGTCGATTGCATCAGCGGCGCGATCGGCGTCGCCAGCCGCTTGTTCAGGAGGATGAACACCCCCTCGCACAGCACCGCCGCCAAGATCAGCCCGTTGCCCAGCAGCGAGCCGCCGCCGGTGCCGCCGCCGTCGAGCGAGATCAACGCCACGCCGGCCGCCGATAGCCCGATCGCCGCCAGCACCGTCCAGCGCGGCCGTTCCCCCAGCACGACGATGGCGATGGCCGCCGTCACCGCCGGCAGCGTGCCGATGATCACCCCGGCATCGACCGCCGACGTATGCCGCAGCCCCGAAATCAGGAACGTGGTGTAGCCGACGCTGCCGGCGCCGGCTTGAAGCGTCAGCAGCCCCCATGCCCGCCACCCCAGCCGGGGCAGGCGCTCGCCCATGACCCGCAGGATGATCAGGAACACCGGCAGCGCCACCGCGAACCGCAGCGCCGTTGCCGTGAATGGCGCCAGCCCGGCGCCGATCAGCTTGCTGGCGATCACGGTCGAGCCGACCGTCGCCATCGCGGCGGCGAGAAATCCATAGCCTTCGATCTTGCGCGTCATCGCCCGTCCCTCGCGGCGCCGCTCCCGGCGACGCATGCCAAGGGCGATACCGGGGCAGGCGAGGGCGGTCTTGAACGGAATTGCGCGCCGCCGCGCCCGACGCCGTCGACGGCAGGGCCGACGCATCCAAAACGACACCCGAGGCGCCCCGGATGCGGCCTCTCAGCGGCGGGCGCCGGCATAGACCCCGGGCGTCACCCCATGGGCGCGGACAAAGGCGCGGGTCATGTGGCTCTGGTCGGCGAAGCCGGCGGCGACCGCCGCCTCGGCCAGCGACAGCCGCTCCCCGATCAGCCGTCGCGCCAGCGCCACCCGCCGCTGCACCAGATAGGCATGCGGCGTCAGTCCGGTCGCCTTGACGAAGCCGCGCAACAGTTGAAACCGCCCCATCCCGGCCTCGCGCGCCAGATCGTCGAGGCTCGCGGCCCGGGCCGGATCGTCGTCGATCATCGCCCGCGCCCGCCCGATCGCCGGCGGCGAGCCCCGCCCGTTGCCGGCGTCAGAGTCGGCCGGGCGGCCGCGCAATGTCGCGAACAGCGCCAGCAACCGCTCCTCCGCCGTCGCGCCCCAGGCGCCGCCCGGGTCGGTGGCGCTGGCAAACAGCCGGCTGACCTGTCCGGCGAGGCGCCGGTCCGACAGCACCGGCCGCTCGAATTCGAAGCCGTCGGTGGCGCCCTCGGCGATGTCGGCGATCAGCGGCGCCACTACCGCCGGCGTCAGGTAGAGCATCCGCCAGGCGCGCCCCGCGTCGCCGATCGGCGCGCCGTCATGCACCTCGCCGGGATTGACGGTGATGATGTCGCCCGGTCCGGCCTCGACCGGTCCGCGCCCGCTCGCCGACCCTTGCGCGCCGCGATCGATCACGCCGATGCCGAATTCGTCGTGGAAATGCCGGCCGAACCGGTGGCCGCTATCGGCGGCGACCGCCACCGCGCCGTCGACATGGCAGATCGGCATGTGAAATCGGCCTTGGCCCATTGCTCGGTCCGTGCTTGCGCGGGCATCACTGTCGCCCCACTGTGGCAGCGCCGGCCGCATCCGGCAATCGCCGCGTCGCCGCTGTCTTGACCGCTTCATCGACAATCGGCTCAATCGGGCCGTACGTCTCCCCGCCCGTCCGCCAACGCGATTTGCGAAAGTCCGCCATGCTCATCCTCATCCTCGGCGTCGTGATCTTCTCGCTCGCCCATTCCGTGCCGATGCTGCCGGCGACCCGTGCCGGCCTCGTCGAGCGCCTCGGCCTTGGTCCGGTCAAGGGCCTCGTCTCCCTCGGCGCGGCGGTCGGTCTCGCCCTGATGATCTGGGGCTATGGCGCCGCCCGGTTTGACGGCTCGCCCGAACTGTGGAGCCCGCCGACCTGGACGCGGCATCTGGCGATCACGCTGATGTGGCCGGCGATGGTGATGCTCGCCGCCGCCTATGTCCCGCCTGGCCGGATCAAGTGGGCGCTGAAGCATCCGATGCTCAATGCGGTGAAGTTCTGGTGCCTCGCCCACCTGATCGCTAACGGCACCGTCGCCGATGTCGTGCTGTTCGGCGGCCTGCTCGCCTGGGCCTCCGTCGACCGCTGGTCGCTGCGCCTGCGCGACAAGGCCGCCGGCATCGCCCGCCCGGCCGCCGGTCCCTTGCGCAACGATCTCGTCGCCATCGCCATCGGCACGGTCGCCTGGGCGGTGCTGCTGCTGTGGCTGCACAAGCCGCTGATCGGCGTCAGCCCGCTCGGCTGGTAGGCCCGATCATGGCAGCAATCCGGCGCCCGCCACCGTCAGGGGGGATGGAAGCGCCAGTTTGTCGAAAATGCGACGAAGCGTCATTGACGCCAACCGGGGCGCAACAGCAAAGACGAATGAAAACAGCAGGTTATGGCGCGGCTTGATTTTCCTTGAAACGATACGCATTAGTGAGATTGGAGCATATACACCGCAGCCCTTCCGGCGCATACACGTCGCGCCCGGTTGCCGGACCCTCCTGCCTGATCCTCTCGGAGAGAGCCGTCCATGTCCATCGAAGTCACGACCAAGCGCGTCACCGCGGTTGAATTGCAGGGCCGCAAGGGCGGCCAGCCGATCGTCTGCCTGACCGCTTATCATGCCCACACCGCCAGCCTGCTCGATCGTCATGTCGACCTGATCCTGGTCGGCGACTCGCTCGGCATGGTCATGCACGGCCTTGAAACCACCGTGCCGGTGACGCTCGACATGATGATCCTGCAGGGCAAGGCGGTGATGCGCGGCTCCAGGCACGCCCTCGTCGTCGTCGACCTGCCGTTCGGCTCCTATGAGGAGAGCCCGGCCCAGGCGTTCCGCTCCGCCGTTCGGGTGATGAAGGAAACCGGCTGCGGCGCGGTCAAGCTCGAGGGCGGCAAGCGCATGGCGGAAACCATCGCCTTCCTCGTCCAGCGCGGCATCCCGGTCATGGCCCATGTCGGCCTGACGCCGCAGGCGGTCCACACCATCGGCGGCTTCAAGGTGCAGGGCAGGGGCGATGTCGAGGCCGACGTCATTTCCGCCGATGCCAAGGCCGTCGCCGAGGCCGGCTGCTTCTCCATGGTGATCGAAGGTGTGCCCGAGCCGCTCGGCGCCCGCATCACCCGCGAGGTCGCCGTCCCCACCATCGGCATCGGCGCCTCCGCCCAGTGCGATGGCCAGATCGTCGTGCTGGAGGACATGCTCGGCCTGTCGCCGCGCGTGCCGAAATTCGTCAAGCGCTTCGGCAATATCGGTCCGATGATCGAGGCCGCCGTCGCCGAATATGCCACCGAGGTCCGCTCGCGCGCCTTCCCCGGCCCGGAAAACGTCTACGCCGCGAAAAAGCCGGGCACCTGAAGGCCTTGGCGGCCGGCGTCTCAAATTCGCCGTGTTCGCCGGGCTGATCTCGGCGGCGTTTGTCCGATCCCTCGGTTCGGCCAACCACGGTTTGCTCCGGCGCCGCACTTGAGTTAGGGTGCGGCCCGCTTCGACCCCGCGCATTCGAGCCGACAGGCCTGGACGCGCGGGGCGTAACCGTTTCAAGCGGCTTCCCGGGGGCTCCGGGATATGGAATTGGCAGGATTGCGCGGCGCATGGCCCGGGCATTTTGGGAACCGGATAGAGGTCGATGACCGATATTTTCACAGAAATCGACGAGGAACTGCGCAAGGAACGCGCGCAGAAACTCTGGGATCGCTATGGCAACTTCCTCATTGCCGGCGCCGTCGCCATCGTCATCGCCACCGCCGCCTGGCAGGGTTGGAACCTCTGGCAGGACCGCAAGGCCGCCGAGGCCGGCGACAAGATCTTCGCCGCCCTGCGCACCGCCGAAACCGACAAGGATGCCGGCCGCGCCGAGCTTGAGGCGCTGCTGTCCGGCGCGCCGTCGGGCTATCAGGGCCTGCTGAAATTCCGCCTCGCCGCCCTCGATGCCGCCGCCGGCAAGACCGAGGAGGCGCTCAAGGCCTACGACGCCCTGTCGCGCGACCAGTCGATCGCCGACTACTGGCGCGATCTCGCCCGCGTCCGCGCCGCCTATCTGGTGGTCGACACCGAGGAACCCGCCGCGATCGAGCAGCGCCTCTCCGGCCTCTCCGCCGCCGGCTCGCCCTGGCGCGCCTCGGTGCTGGAGCTGCGCGCGCTCGCCGCCTGGCGCGCCGGCGACTATGTCGCCGCCAGGACCCTTGTCGACGAGATCGCCGCCGATCCCGCCGTGCCGGCTCCGCTTTCCAAGCGCATGAGCACCTTGGCCGCCGTGCTCAAGGGCATGGAATCCGCCGCCCCCGCCCAGACCAAGTAAGGTGTCGTGATGTCGAAACTCTCCTTCGCCCTGTCGCGTCGCCTCATCATGCTGCTGCCGGTCGCCGCGCTCGGCCTCGGCCTTGCCGGCTGCTCGTCCATGGACGACATCAGCGACGGCATCGGCAGCCTCAACCCCTTCGCCGAGAAGGAAAAGATCCTTCCCGGCCAGCGCCGCACCGTGCTCGACAGCCAGACCGCCGTCACCCAGGTCAGCGGCAAGACCGTGGCGATTCCCGGCGCCCACGCCCAGGGCAGCTGGCAGCAGTCCGGTGGAACGGCCGGCAACAATCCCGGCCACGTCGCCCTTGACGGCGGCTCCGGCGCCCGGCTGTGGTCGACTCGCGCTGGCGAAACCGCCGGCGGCAGCTGGGGCGGCAAGGGCGTGCGCCTGTTCGCCCGGCCGGTGGTCGGCGATGGCCGCATCTACGTCTACGATCCCAACGGCACCGTCAGCGCCCATTCGCTCGATGGCGGCGGCCGCTACTGGTCGGTGCGGCTGAAGCCGGCCGACAAGGACGACCCGTCGCTCGGCGGCGGCGTCGCCTTCGCCAATGGCCGCGTCTACGCCACCACCGCCTACGGCACCATCTCCGCCCTCGATCCCGCCTCCGGCGGCGTCCTGTGGACCAAGCAGATGCCGGAGCCGCTGCGCTCGGCCCCGGCCGTCGGCGAGGGCAAGGTCTATGTCGTGTCGCAGGCCAACACTGTCTATGCGGTGAGCGAGGCCGACGGCAACGAGGCCTGGAACTTCCGCGGCATTCCCGAATCCGCCGGCCTGCTCTCGGGCGCCTCGCCCGCCGTCTCCGGCGGCTTCGTCATCGTGCCGTTCACCTCGGGCGAACTCGTCGCGCTGTCGGCCAAGGACGGCAAGCAGATGTGGAACGACTCGATCTCGCGTTCGGGTCCGACCATGGCGATTTCCGGCCTGTCCGACATTTCCGCCAGCCCGGTCGTCGACGACGGCATCGTCATCGCCACTGGCGTCGGCGGCAAGATGGTCGCCTATCAGCTGAAGTCCGGCCAGCGCATGTGGGAAGCCCCAGTCGGCTCGGCCCACACCCCGGCGGTCGCCGGCGGCTACACCTTCGCCATCGATCTCGACGACCGCCTGGTCGCCATCGAGAAGAAGTCCGGCGCCATCCAGTGGGTCAGCCAGCTTCCGGTGACCCGCACCAAGAAGGTGCGCACCAACTGGGCCGGCCCGATGCTCGCCGGCGGCTCGCTCTGGCTGGTGTCTTCCGAAGGCGCCATCATCAGCGTCGATCCGGCCTCAGGCCGCGTCAATTCGTCCCGCGATACCGGCGTGTCGCCGGCCTTCATGTCGCCGATCGCCGTTCAGGGCCGCCTTCTGGTCCTGTCGGGCGACGGCACCTTGTCTGCTTACAACTGATATCTGGAAGGGTGACCGTCTTGCGTCCCGTTGTGGCTATTGTCGGTCGTCCCAATGTGGGCAAGTCGACGCTGTTTAACCGTCTCGTCGGCAAGAAGCTGGCGCTCGTCGACGATACCCCGGGCGTCACCCGCGATCGTCGCCCGGGCGACGCGCATCTCGGCGACCTCGAATTCACCATCGTCGACACCGCCGGCCTTGAGGAGTCCGAGGCCGACAGCCTCACCGCCCGCATGCGCGCCCAGACCGAGGAAGCCATCCGCACCGCCGACGTGGTGCTGTTCCTCGTCGATGCCCGCGCCGGCGTCACCCCGGTCGACCAGCATTTCGCCGATCTCGCCCGTCGCTCCGACAAGCCGGTGATCCTCGTCGCCAACAAGGCCGAGGGCAAGGCCGGCCAGTCCGGCGCCTGGGACGCCTACAGCCTCGGCTTCGGCGAGCCGGTGGCGATCTCGGCCGAGCACGGCGAGGGCATGTCGACCCTCTATGAGGCGCTGCGCCCGTTGATCGACGCGCTGCAATCGCCCGAGGACGACGATGACGAGAGCTTCGGCACCGATACCGAGAGCGTCGACGTCGATGCGCCAGTCGACCCGACCAAGCCGTTGCGCGTCGCCGTCGTCGGTCGCCCCAATGCCGGCAAGTCGACGCTGATCAACCGCCTGATCGGCCAGGACCGCCTGCTGACCGGCCCCGAGGCCGGCATCACCCGCGATTCGATCTCGGTCGACTGGGAGTGGCAGGGTCGCAAGATCAAGCTGTTCGACACCGCCGGAATGCGCCGCAAGGCCCGCATCCAGGACAAGCTGGAAAAGCTCTCCGTCGCCGACGGCCTGCGCGCCATCCGCTTCGCCGAGGTTGTCGTCGTGCTGCTCGACGCCACCATCCCCTTCGAGAAGCAGGACCTGCAGATCGCCGACCTGATCGAGCGCGAGGGACGCGGCATAGTCATCGCCCTCAACAAGTGGGATCTGATCGAGGAGCCGGAAAAGGCCTGGCGCGACATGCGCGAGGAATGCGCCCGCCTGCTGCCGCAGCTGAAGGGCGTCCGCATGGTCCGCCTTTCCGGCCTCGCCGGCGACGGCCTCGACGGCCTGATGAAGGCGATCATGGAGGCCCATCAGGTCTGGAACGCCCGCGTCTCCACCTCGCAGCTCAACCGCTGGCTCGAGGGCATCATCGCCCGCCATCCGCCGCCGGCGGTGACCGGGCGCCGCATCAAGCTGCGCTACGCCACCCAGGCCAAGACCCGCCCGCCGCATTTCATCGTCTTCTGCTCGCGTCCCGACGCGCTGCCGGACGCCTACATGCGTTACATGGTCAACGGCCTGCGCGAGAGCTTCCATCTCGAGGGCACGCCGCTTCGCCTGTCCATCCGTGGCGGCAGCGACAATCCGTTCCACAACAAGGACGACCGCAAGAAGTGACGGCCGCGCCACGGACGGGGGACGACATGATGCAGGAACGGGGGCAGGGGCCGGAGCAGGGGTCGGGGCAGGGACCAGGTGCGAGTGTCGCCGCCACGCTGCTGCGCTTCGTCCGCACCGTGCTGCTGCTGCTCGCCCTGTTGCTCGCCGTCATCGTCGGCGTCCAGCACCTGCTCGGCTTCGAGTTCAACCCGACCGTCCTGCGCGGCGTCGCCATCGTCATGCTGACCGGCGTCTGCGCCGGCGCGCTCGCCCGCCTGTTCGACTCCGACCGATGATCGCCGCCACCACCTCCCGCCTTGCCGGCATCCTGCTGGCGCTGACGCTGGCATTGTCCGTGGCGGCACCCGCCCCGGCCGCCGCCCAGTTCCGCCTCGATCTCGACCCGGCCACCGGCGCGCAACTGCCGCCGAAGCCGGCGGCACCGAAACCGGCGCTGCCCTCCGGCCCCGATCTGCCGAACGAGCCGTTTTCCACCGCCGACCTCCTCAACGGCACCACCGTTGGCCGCGACGCCTGCGCCGCCCGCGCCAACACCGTGTTCGTCCAGTCGATGGGGCAGGGCTTCTGCGTCGCCTATTATCTCTCCGGCGCAGAGGCCGGCCGCGTCCCCACCGTCTACATGCCGGGCGACTCGCTCGCCCCCACCGGCGTCACCGGCAAGGCCCGGGTGCTCGACGGCTATCTCGGCCAGACGCCGAAACTGCTGATCGACGCCGGCCGCGTCTGGGTCGGACGCCTCGGCACGCCGGTGATCTTCCTCGGCCGCATGGGCATGCACGGCACCTCCGGCTGGCATGCCAACCGCCATTCGCTGATGGAAGTCGAGATCGCCAGCCGCGCCCTCGATGCCATCGCCGCCCGCCACGGCTTTCGCGGCTATCACCTCGTCGGCCAGTCCGGCGGCGGCCTGATCATCGCCGGCCTGCTCGCCCGCCGCGCCGACATCGATTGCGCCGTCGTCGCCTCGGCGCCGCTCGACCTGCGCGGCTTCTACCGCATGAACCGCATCCTCTATCGAACCACCGGCCCGATCGCCAATTTCGATCCGCTCTCGGAGGCCGGCCAGGTCGCCCGCCGCGCCCGCGTCTTCGCCGTCACCGACCCGGCCGACACGGTGGCTCCGGCCGCGACCCAGACCCCCTGGGTGCCGGCGCTCGCCCGCGCCGGCGTGCCGGCAACCCAGATCCTCACCCCGGCCCGTGACCCCAAGCACCACGCCATCGTCGAAAAGTCGTTCTTCATCGCCCGCGACTGCATCGCCGGCCGCCCCGCCCCCGACATCAAGCGCCGCTTCGAGGCCCTCGGCCCGACACAGTTCGGCGAGTGACCGGTCAGGCCGGTGCGCCGCCGCCGCCACGCTTTCAGGCTTCCCTTTGCGCCGAACGCGAACTAGAACCTGAGGCAACAGACGATCCCGGCGCGGCGTCGCAACGGCCCGCGGCGCCCGCATGCAAGAGGCCCCCATGACCGCACATATCCGCAACGCCAAGCCGTCCCAGTATCTCAAGGGGGACACCGGCCAGTGGGAAGTGGTGATCGGCATGGAGGTGCATGCCCAGGTCAATTCCGAATCGAAGCTGTTTTCCGGCTCCTCGACCCGCTTCGGCGGCGCGCCCAACGATCACGTCTCGCTGGTCGATGCCGCCATGCCCGGCATGCTGCCGGTGATTAACGAGGAATGCGTCCGCCAGGCGATCCGCACCGGTCTCGGCCTCAAGGCCCAGATCAATCTCAAGAGCGTGTTCGACCGCAAGAACTACTTCTATCCCGACCTGCCGCAGGGCTATCAGATCAGCCAGTACAAGCAGCCGATCGTCGGCGAGGGTGTGATGCTGATCGACATGCCGGACGAGACCATCGAGATCGGCATCGAGCGCCTGCATCTGGAGCAGGACGCCGGCAAGTCGCTGCACGACCAGCACCCGAAATATTCCTATGTCGACCTCAACCGCGCCGGCGTGGCGCTGATGGAGATCGTCTCCAAGCCGGACCTGCGCTCCGCCGACGAGGCCAAGGCCTACCTGTCCAAGATGCGCACCATCCTGCGCTATCTCGAAACCTGCGACGGCGACATGGACAAGGGCAACATGCGCGCCGACGTCAACGTCTCGGTGCGCCGCCCCGGCGAGCCGCTCGGCACCCGCTGCGAGATCAAGAACGTCAACTCCATCCGCTTCGTCGGTCAGGCGATCGACTACGAGGCCCGCCGCCAGATCGAGATCCTCGAGGATGGCGGCTCGATCAAGCAGGAAACCCGCCTGTTCGACGCCGGCAAGGGCGTCACCCGCTCGATGCGGTCGAAGGAGGAGGCGCACGACTACCGCTATTTCCCCGACCCGGACCTGCTGCCGCTCGAATTCGACCAGGCCTATGTCGACGACCTCGCCGCCCGCCTGCCGGAACTGCCGGACGAGAAGAAGGCCCGTTTCATCAGCCAGTACGGCCTGACACCCTATGACGCCATGGTGCTGACGCTGGAGCGCGCCTCCGGCGACTTCTTCGAGGCCGTCGCCAGCGGCCGCGACGCCAAGCTCGCCGCCAACTGGACCATCAACGAACTGTTCGGCCGCCTCAACAAGGACGGCAAGGGCATCGAGGCAAGCCCGGTCGGCGCCGCCCAGCTCGGCGGCATCATCGACCTGATCAAGGCCGGCACCATTTCCGGCAAGATCGCCAAGGACCTGTTCGAGATCGTCTACACCGAGGGCGGCGACCCGGCCGAGATCGTCGAGACGCGCGGCCTGAAGCAGGTGACCGACACCGGCGCCATCGAGGCCGCCGTCGACGCCATCATCGCCGCCAACCCCGAAAAGGTCGAACAGGCCAAGGCCAAGCCGACCCTCCTCGGCTGGTTCGTCGGCCAGGTGATGAAACAGACCGGCGGCAAGGCCGCCCCCGGCGCCGTCAACGACCTGCTGAAGGCGAAGCTGGGGATCGAGTGAGTGGGGGAAGACCGCTTCGGACGAAGCGGCCTTCGGATGCGGTTCGTCGGGAGTGGCTCAGAGCAGGAAGTCGGCTGCCGTAAGGGTCGTCGCAAGGCTCGCGTCGGTCAGCAGGATCTGCATGTCGGCAAAGCCGTCGCCATTGGTTTCGAACAGAACCCGAGTGACATTGTTGGCGGTGTCGGCCTCGACACGGATCTGGCCCGCCGCGGTGAACGCGGCGGACCCGACAAACGCGAAGCTGTCATTGGTGCCGCCGGCGATCGCTTCGACACCGACCACGTCGATCTTGTCGGTTCCGACAAGGAAATCGGCGATCGTATCGCTGGCGGTCACCGTCGACTCGACAACATCCTGGAACACGAAGCGATCGGCACCGGCCATGCCCCAAAGCTCATCGGCACCCGCGCCGCCGACAAGCGTGTCGGCGCCGCCATTGCCGACCAGGACATTGTCGAGGTTGTTGCCGATACCGGTGAAATTGCCGCTGCCGGCATAGGCAAGGCCTTCCACCTCGGCACCGAGGGTGTAGCTGCCCAGATAGGTGACGATGCCGTCTTCCGTCCCTTCACCCGCGAGCTCGATGACGACGTCGCGGGCATTGTCGACGACATAGATGTCGTTCCCGACACCGCCGGTCATGCGATCGGCACCGGCATTGCCGTTCAGCCAATCGTCGCCAGCCAGACCGATCAGCGTGTCGCCGAATTGCGTTCCGACCAGGGAATCGTTCGACGCGGTGCCGGTAATGGTCTCGTTGACATCCTGAACCGCGACCGTGAACGTTCGGCTGACGCTGGCGCCGAACCCATCGCCGGCGGTGATGTCGACCCGATAGGACGTGCCGGCTTCATAATCGAGCGCGACGCCGGCTTTCAGCCGCAACACCGTCTGGCCGCTTACCGTCGCCACTTCGAACAAGGACGCGGCGTCGGCATTGGTGATCCGATAGGTGATCGGCCGCTTGTCCGGATCAACGGCGCTGAGCACCCCGACCGTCGCGCCAAAGCTGTTCTCGGCAACCGTGGTCTTGCTGAGGGCGACGCTCTTGGTGTTGTCGCTCGTCTCCACAACGCTGAAGCTGTTGGAATAGCTGCGCGTCAGCCCCAGCTGACTCTCCCGCCAGCTCAGCGTTCCGGCGCTGCCGAAGAAGTCGGTCGACGGAATGTAGCCGATCTTGTAGGTGCCCGAGTTGGCCTTCAGCGTGACCGTCGAACCGGTCAGCATCGCATAATTGCCATTCGGCTGGATCAGATAGAGCGTACCGCCCACGGGGCGCGACGTGATCGAAACGGTAACGGCTCCACCACTGGTGTTGATCGCGGCAAGGCCAGCCGGCGAATAGACCCGGTCTTCATAGAGGGTGGGAACGGCAATGGCAGGCATGAATTCCTCCTGGGTTCGACATTCGACGCCAGTGACGCGAACCAGGAGTATAAATCATGATTTATATCAACTTAAAGAAGCGTAATTGTCGAGCATCCCCCTGATTTCGGGGGTATGAGTGCGCCCAAACCTCCCCCACCCGTCATTCCGGCCCCCGAGCCGGAACCCAATCCACGCTTGCGCCAAGCAAGGTCGATGTGGGCTGGCACGATGTCGGCCAACGGCACGCACAGGGGAGTAAGCCGCGATGTGGATTAGGCTCCGGCTCGGAGGCCGGAGTGACGAGGGGAGGGGTGTGGGGCAAGACTCAGCCCGCCGGCCCCCGCTCCAAACGCACGAGATCCCCCCAAACCTCCCCCAGCCGTCATTCCGGTCCCGGAGCCGGAACCCAATCCACGCTTGCGCCAAGCGAGAGTGATGTGCGTTGGCACGACGTCGGCCAACGGACGCACAGGGAAGCAAGCCGCGACGTGGATTAGGCTCCGGCTCGGAGGCCGGAGTGACGAGGGGAGGGTTTTGGGGCAAGAGCACGGCCCGCCGGCCCCCGTGCTCCAAACGCCCGAGATCTCCCCCAAACCTCCCCCACCCGTCATTCCGGCCCCCGAGCCGGAACCCAATCCACGCTTGCGCCAAGCGAGGTCGATCGCCGTTGGCCCGACGTCGGCCAACGGCACGCAAAGAGAAACAAGCCGCGACGTGGATTAGGCTCCGTCTCGAAGGCCGGAGTGACGAGGGGAGGGGTGGCCGGACAAGATCAGGCGCCGCGCGCGAGCGCGCGGCGATTCCGGCGGGAACTCACGAACACCCGCTCGTCGAGCCGCAGGTGTCGCACTTCAGGCAGGTGCCGTTGCGGACCATGGTGAAGTTGCCGCATTCCGAGCAGTTTTCGCCCTCATAGCCCTTCATCCGGGCGGCGGCGATGCGGCCGGCGGTTTCGGCGCGGGTGTCGGCGACCGGCGCCGGCGATTGCACCATGGGCGCGGCGACGGCGTGGTCGGCCTTCAGCGCGGTGGCGCCGACGGTCGCCTGGGCGAAGGTCGCGGCGATCACCGTGGCGGTCGCCGACGAGCCCGACCGGCCGGCGGCGGACCCGTCCACCACCTTCAGCCGCTCCGTCACCTTGCCGCGCACCAGCCCGCGCGACACGATCGCTTCCGGACCCTCGGGGCGGGCGCCCTCCTGGTGGCCGGAGCCCATGGCGGTGGCGCCGATGTCATCCGGCGACACATGCGCCAGGTCGTGGCGGGCGAGATACGACACCGCCAGCTCGCGGAAGACATAGTCGAGGATCGACGTGGCGTTCTTGATCGCCTCGTTGCCCATGACCAGGCCGGCCGGCTCGAACCGGGTAAAGGTGAACGCGTCGACATATTCGTCGAGCGGCACGCCGTATTGCAGGCCGAGCGACACGGCGATGGCGAAGTTGTTCATCAGCGAACGGAAGGCGGCGCCTTCCTTGTGCATGTCGATGAAGATCTCGCCGATGCGGCCGTCGTCATATTCGCCGGTGCGCAGATACACCTTGTGGCCGCCGACGATCGCCTTCTGGGTATAGCCCTTGCGCCGGTTCGGCAGCTTCTCGCGCGAGCGCACGTGCCGCTCGATGATCCGCTCGACGATGCGCTCGGCCGCCAGCGTCGCCCGCGTCGGCGCCGGCGCCGCCACCAGCGCCTCGAGCGCGTCCTCGGCTTCGTCCTCGTCATCGGCGAGGAGCTGCGAATTCAGCGGCTGCGACAGCTTCGATCCGTCGCGGTAGAGCGCGTTGGCCTTCAGCGCCAGCCGCCACGACAGCATGTAGGCGTTCTTGCAGTCCTCAACCGTGGCGTCGTTCTGCATGTTGATGGTCTTGGAGATCGCCCCCGAGATGAACGGCTGCGCCGCCGCCATCATCCGGATGTGGCTTTCCACCGACAGGAACCGCTTGCCGGTGCGGCCGCAGGCATTGGCGCAGTCGAACACCGCGTAATGCTCCGGCTTCAGGTGCGGCGCGCCCTCGACGGTCATCGCCCCGCACACATGCAGGTTCGCCGCCTCGACCTCGGCCTTGGTGAAGCCGATATGGGTGAGGAGTTCGAACGACGGATCGTTCAGCTCCGCGTCGGTCAGCTTCAGCACGGTCTTGCAGAAGTCCTCGCCGAGCGTCCACTTGTTGAAGACGAACTTGATGTCGAACGCCGAGGCAAGCGCCGCCTCGACCTTGGCCAGCACGTCGTCGGTGAAGCCGCGCGCCTTCAGGCTCGAGTGGTTGACGCCGCCCGCCTGCTTCATTGACGCATGGCCGACCGCGTAGGCCTCGATCTCGGCGATCTGCGCCGGCGTGTAGCCGAGCACCCGCAGCGCTTCCGGCACGGCGCGGTTGATGATCTTGAAATAGCCGCCGCCGGCCAGCTTCTTGAACTTCACCAGCGCGAAGTCCGGCTCGATGCCGGTCGTGTCGCAATCCATCACCAGGCCGATCGTGCCGGTGGGGGCGATCACGGTCGCCTGCGCGTTGCGGAACCCGGCGGTTTCGCCCAGCGCCAGCGCCTTGTCCCAGGCCGAAGCGGCAGCCTCGGCCAGCCCCTCGATGGAACACGCGGCGGCGTTCAGCGGCACGGGCGCGATCTGCACCTGCTCATATCCCGTCGTTTCGCCATACGCCGCGCGGCGATGGTTGCGGATGACGCGCAGCATGTGGTGGGCATTACGGGCATATCCCGGAAAGGCGCCCATTTCCCCCGCCATCTCGGCGCTGGTGGCATAGGCGGTGCCGGTCATCAGCGCCGACAGCGCGGCGGCGATCGCGCGGCCTTCGTCGCTGTCATAGGCGATGCCCGATGACATCAGGAAGCCGCCGATATTGGCGAAGCCGAGGCCCAGGGTGCGGAAGTCATAGCTGCGCTGCGCGATCTCACGGCTCGGGAACTGCGCCATCATCACGCTGATTTCCAGCACGATGGTCCACAGCCGGCAGGCATGGGTGAAGCCGTCGATATCGAACCCGCCCTCTTCGGTGCGGAAGCGGGCGAGGTTGATCGACGCCAGATTGCACGCCGTGTCGTCCAGGAACATGTATTCGCTGCACGGGTTCGACGCGCGGATCGCGCCGCTCTCGGGGCAGGTGTGCCAGTCGTTGATCGTCGTGTGGAACTGGATGCCGGGGTCGGCGCAGCTCCACGCCGCCGCGCTGATCTTCTCCCAGAGGTCCCGCGCCTTGATCACCTTCGCCGGCTTGCCGCCGACGCGGCGCGTCAGCGTCCAGTCCGCGCCGGTTTCAACCGCGCGCAGGAACGCGTCGTTCACGCGCACCGTGTTGTTGGAGTTCTGGCCCGATACGGTCAGATACGCCTCGCTGTCCCAGTCCGTGTCATAGGTCGGGATCGAAATTTCGGTATAGCCCTGCCGCGCATACGAGATGATCCGCTGGATCGCATTCTCCGGGATCATCGCCTTCTTCGCCGCGCGGATTTCGCGCTTCAGCGCCGGGTTCTTCGCAGGGTCGAAACAATCGTCGCCCGTGCCCTCGCAGTTCACGCAGGCCCGCAGCACCGCGTTCAGATGCTTCTCCATCGCCTTCGATCCGGCGACGAGGGCGGCAACCTTCTGTTCCTCGATCACCTTCCAGTCGATGAACGCCTCGATATCGGGATGGTCGGCATCCACCACCACCATCTTCGCCGCGCGCCGCGTCGTGCCGCCGCTCTTGATCGCGCCCGCCGCCCGGTCGCCGATCTTCAGCCAGCTCATCAGGCCCGACGATTTGCCGCCGCCCGCCAGCGGCTCGTTCTCACCCCTGAGGGCCGAGAAGTTCGTCCCCGTGCCCGATCCGTATTTGAAGAGCCGCGCTTCACGAACCCACAGGTCCATGATGCCGCCTTCGTTCACCAGATCGTCCGAAATGCCCTGGATGAAGCAGGCATGCGGCTGCGGCCGCTCATACGAGCTGGTCGAGGCTTTCAGCTCGCCGCTCTCGTGGTCGACATAGAAATGCCCCTGCGCCGGGCCGTCGATGCCATAGGCCCAGTTCAGCCCCGCGTTGAACCACTGGGGCGAATTGGGCGCCGCCATCTGCATCGCCAGCATGTGGCGCATCTCGTCGAAGAAGGCGCGGGCATCGGCCTCGGCGTCGAAATAGCCGCCCTTCCAGCCCCAATAGGTCCACGCCCCCGCCATGCGGTCGAAGACCTGCTTGGCGCTGACTTCACCACCGGACTCACCCCCCGAAACGGGCTCAACTTCACGCCGCCACAGCCACGCCGGCACGTCATCTTCACGGCGCTTTTGCCCCGTCAGCTTCACGCCTTTCCGGCGGAAATATTTCTGCGCCAGCACGTCGCTCGCCACCTGGCTCCAATGCGCCGGAACCTCGATGTTTTCCTGCCGGAAAACGCTCGAACCGTCCGGATTCCGGATCTCGCTGGTGACCGAATGGAACGCGATTCCGGCATAGGCGTCGGCGGATTCGCTGGTGAAACGGCGGGCAATACGCATGGCTTTACTCGTTATGGTTCCAGAGTCGGGTCTGCCCTTGCCGGGCCGCTGCCCGTCACCGCCAAACCCAATAAAATCAGTCGGTTAGTCCCCCTGCCGACGGTCGCCCGTCCGGCAGGCCATCGAACACCCAACCGCCGCCTCGCGCAACACATATTGAGTTAAGATCGGAGCTACCCACAACATCTTGCGGTTGTTTGGCCGGTGTTTCAGGCACTTAGCCGCTGGAAAAAATTTTGCAGCCGCCTATAAGGGCGCATGGGTCTGATCAGCAGCATCTTCACCTGGTGGAACGGCGCAACCGCCGGAACCTATTGGACAACTTGGCGCTCCGGCACCTTCGTGGGC
>JAEULV010000141.1 GCA_016793065.1 Hyphomicrobiaceae bacterium | reverse complement strand
TTGCGCTCCACATGCCAGAACGTCCAGCCATTGCAGGCCTCGGCCCCCTGCACATGGGCGCCGGCGCGGTGGATCGACCCGGTGAACCCGTTCGCCTCCAGCGTGCCGTCGGCCTTGACCAGCGCGACGCGGCTGCCGCTGGCATCGGTCAGGCGGGTGCCGGGGGTGATCAGCCCGGTCTCGATCAGGTTGGCGAACGGAATGCGCGGTTCCGCCCGCTTCGACTTCAGCGGCTCCAGCACCTCCGCCGGCAGCTGCTCGATCGCCGCGATCCGCGCCCGCGCCGCCTCGGCATAGGTGCTGTCGCGCTCGATGCCGACGAAATGCCGGCCAAGCCGCTTGGCGACGGCGCCGGTGGTGCCGGTGCCGAAGAACGGGTCGAGCACCACGTCGCCGGGGTTCGAACTCGACATCAGCACCCGATGTAGCAACGCCTCCGGCTTCTGCGTCGCGTGGACCTTGCGCCCCTCGCCGTCCTTCAGCCGTTCCGACCCGGTGCACAGCGCGAAATTCCAGTCCGAGCGCATTTGCAGGTCCTCATTGGCCCCCTTCATCGCCTCGTAATGGAACGTGTACTTCTTCGCCTCGCGCGACCGCGACGCCCAGATCATGGTTTCGTGCGCGTTGGTGAAGCGCCGGCCGCGGAAATTCGGCATCGGGTTCGACTTCACCCAGACAACGTCGTTCAGCATCCAGAACCCGAGGTTCTGCATGATGGTGCCGACGCGAAAGATATTGTGATAGCTGCCGATCACCCAGATCGTGCCGTTCGGCTTCAGCACCCGCCGCACCGCCAGCAGCCAGGCGCGGGTGAAGGCATCATAGGCCTCGAAACTGTCGAACTGGTCCCACTCGTCGTCCACCGCGTCGACAAGGCTCTGATCCGGACGGGTCAGCGCGCCCTCGAGCTGCAGGTTGTACGGAGGATCGGCAAAGACGATGTCGACGGAAGCCGCCGGCAGCCGTTCGAGTTCGGCGACGCAGTCGCCGACATGGACCTGGTCGAGCCAAGGCCGGGGGGCAACCTGCGGCGTGGCCGAGGTCGCGGTCTGGGGGGCTATCCGGAGCGCCCTGGCGGACGCTCCGGTACGCAGCACTGACATATCGGTCACTCGCAAGAGGTACGCTGAACTAGAAGCCTCTTGATGAGGAGAGTGCACCAGCAGGGTAAACGCTTGATTACCGCAAACAATAAAAATGCCTTTAAATCAATGGTTTACCAAGAGTGAAGGGAGGTTTACGAGAAGTGAACCGCCTGACCCGAAACGACGAAGACTAACGTTGCGTGACAGTCATGACGATCGCCGCGGCGATCGTCATCGAATTCGCCGGATAGTGCGCTATTCGACCGCCACGCCTACAGTCGCCCGTCGAAGGGGCGATTCTGTCCCTCCACGAGCCGAGACCCGTTTCATGCTGCTGATCCTCGATTGCGATGGCGTTCTGATCGATTCCGAGATCATCTCGATGGAGATCGACGCCCGGTTCCTGACCGAGTTGGGGATGCCGCACACCGCGCAGGAAGCGGCCCGCCGCTTCGTCGGCAAGCCGCACGCCGAATTCCTCCGCACCGTCGAGATCGACCTCGGCCGCCGCCTGAGCGAAACCGAGCTCGAGGAGCACGAAGCCGAATACCGCCGGCGCATGCTGACCGAGTTGCGCCCGATCGCCGGCGTGCGCGAGGCCGTGACCGGGCTCGGCGTCAAGTATTGCGTCGCCTCCTCGACCCATCTGCCGGTGCTGCGTCGCAACCTGACCACCGCCGGCCTCATCGACCTGTTCGAGCCGCATATCTTCTCGGCAAGCCAGGTGGCACGCGGCAAGCCGGCGCCGGATGTGTTCCTGCACGCGACCTCGCAACGCGGCTTCGATCCCTGCGACTGTCTGGTGATCGAGGATTCGGTTCCCGGCGTCACCGCCGCCCGCCGGGCCGGCATGCGGGTGGTCGGCTTCCTCGGCGGCGGTCACATCCAGCCCGGCCACGACGAGGTGCTGATCGAGGCCGGCGCCGTCGCCGTGTTCGACGCCATGGCCGACCTCGGCCGCATCGTCCAGACCCATTGCCCGCGCTGAGCCGACGCCATCCCTTGACGTCATCGGCGCGCAATGCCCGAATGCGACTTTAGTCCACGCCCGCACCGAATCGAGCCCCCGGCTTCGGTCGACGGCGATGGACCGGCGCCGCATCCGGTCACCCGGTAAGGCAGCGCCGCCAATCATGAAAAGGGGCGCGGGAGCATATCGCCATGGCCATCGTCATCGACAGTCCGCAACCGGTCGCCACCGAGCGGTTCACCGATGCCGATGCCGCCGTGCGCCGCCTGAGCGCCCTGCACAAGGCCGGCGTCGAGTTCATCCGCTCCCGCTTCCTCGCCGTGCTCGACGGCGAGGTGCCGCGTGGCCGCGTGCGGGCGTTCTACCCGCAGGTCCGCATCGTCACCGAGACCTATGACCGCTTCGACACCCGCCTCGCCTTCGGCTTCCTCGCCAGCCCCGGCACCTTCGCCACCACCATCACCCGGCCGGACCTGTTCGAGATCTACCTGAAGGAACAGATCGACCACCTCGTCCGCCATCACGGCGTCCCGGTTGAAATCGGCCTGTCGACGACGCCGATCCCGCTGCACTTCGCCTTCTGGGGCGGTGCCCATGTCGATGCCACTGTCGCCGAGAAGCTCGGCCGACCGTTGCGCGATGTCTTCGACGTGCCGGATCTCGCCATCACCGACGACGCCATCGTCAACGGCACCGCCGAATACAGCCCCGACACCGTCAAGCCGCTCGCCCCGTTCTCGGCGCCGCGCATCGACTATTCGCTGCACCGGCTCGCCCACTACACCGCCACCGCCCCGGAGCATTTCCAGAACTTCGTGCTCTTCACCAACTACCAGTTCTATGTCGACGAATTCGTCCGCTGGGCCAAGGATCAGGTCGCCGATCCCGCCAGCCCCTATGACAGCTTCGTCGAGCCGGGCAACCTCGTCACCCGCAAGGGCGACACCGAACCGGTCGAGGGCCTCGCCCCGCCGCGCCTGCCGCAAATGCCGGCCTATCACATCACCCGGGGCCATCACGGCGGCATCACCATGGTCAATATCGGCGTCGGCCCGTCCAACGCCAAAACCATCACCGACCACATTGCCGTGCTGCGCCCGCATGCCTGGCTGATGCTCGGCCATTGCGCCGGCCTGCGCAATTCCCAGAAGCTCGGCGACTATGTGCTCGCCCACGCCTATGTCCGCGACGACCACGTGCTCGACGCCGACCTGCCGATCTGGGTGCCGATTCCGGCCCTGGCCGAAATCCAGGTGGCGCTGGAGGAAAGCGTCGCCGAGATCACCGGCCTCGACGGCTGGGCGCTGAAGACCGTCATGCGCACCGGCACCGTCGCCACGATCGACAACCGCAACTGGGAACTGCGCGACCACCGCGAGCCGGTGCAGCGCTTCTCCCAGTCCCGCGCCATCGCCCTCGACATGGAAAGCGCCACCATCGCCGCCAATGGCTTCCGCTTCCGCGTGCCCTACGGCACCTTGCTCTGCGTTTCCGACAAACCCTTGCATGGCGAACTGAAGCTGCCGGGCATGGCCAGCGAATTCTACCGCCGCCAGGTCGGCCAGCATCTCGCCATCGGCATCCGCGCCCTGGAAAAACTCGCCGCCATGCCGCTGGAAAAGCTCCACTCCCGCAAGCTCAGGAGCTTCGAGGAAACGGCGTTTCAGTAAGGCCACGCGACGCCGGCGCGCGCATGCCATCGGGCAATGAAACCGACCGATGGCATTCCTGACGCGAATTTCGCAAGTCTCTGATGCAGATGAGAGATTCGCGTGTCCATCTGAGGACGTGCGCTTCAGCGCCTTCGGCCACCGGCGTCACTCCGCCGGGCGGGCGACTCCGCGTCCCGTCAGCACCGTCTCCGCTCCCGCCGTCGGATGGCGCGGCACCAGGAAGGCGAGGCTGAGCGAGATCGTGGCGATGCCGGCGCCGATGACGAACACCAGCGAGGCGTCCTTCAGCCAGATCAACCCGAACAGCACCGGTATGAACACCGCCGCGATGTGGTTGATGGTGAAGGCGACGCCCGCCGTCGGCGCGATGTCCGCCGGGTCGGCGACCTTCTGGAAATAGGTCCGCTGCGCGATGGTGAAGGTGAAGAACACCCCGTCGAGCACGAAGAACGCCGCCGCGAAGCCGCTCGCATACGGGATCAGCCCCTTCGCGGCCAGCGCATAGCCGATGAACACCGCGATCAGGCTGATATTCTCGAACATGATCGTCCGCCGCTCGCCGATCAGCCCGATCAATTCGCCCAGCCGCGGCGCGAACACCATGTTGAGCCCATAGGTGGCCAGAAACAGCGTCGCGATCGCCGAGACGTCGAACTTGAACGTCTCCACCAGCAGGAACGCCCCGAACGCGGTGAAGATCTGCCGCCGTGCCCCCGACATCAGCGTCAGCGCGTAATAGAGCCAGTAGCGCTTGCGCAGCACCAGCCCCTTGCGCTGCGCCACCGCGCCCTCGAAGCGCGGAAACACCACGATCGCCGCCACCGTCACCGCGATGGCAAAGCCGCCGACGATCAGGAACAGCGTCGTATATCCCGGCTGCAACGTCGACCACACCAGCGCGATCAGGCCGAAGGCGACCAGTTGCGCCAGCGACGCCGCCGCCGTGATCTTGCCGAGCGCCTTCGGCGCCTCCGCCTTCGGGATCAGCTGCAGCGCCAGCGACTGGTTCATCGTCTCGAAATAATGAAACCCGACCGACATGATGAAGGTCGTCATCCACAGGCCCGCATGGGTCGGAAACAGCCCGGTCATGGCAATGCCGGTCGCCAGCAGAATCAGCGACACATAGGCGAGCGTCTGCTCGCGCATCAGATAGAGCCAGATCAGCGCCGTCACCGCCAGAAGACCGGGAATTTCGCGGATCGACTGCAACAGCCCCATGTCCGCACCGGTAAAGCTGACGCTTTCCTTGGCGAAATTATTGAGGAGTGCGTTCCAGGCGGCAAAGCCGAACACATTGACCGCCGCCAGCACCATCAGGAACACCAGCGGCGAACGGCGCAGCGACGAATAGGACAGGGCTGACATCGGCAAGCTTTCGACGGTGCCGGCGTCGGCGCGACGGCGATCGGGACAAGAGCCGCGACAATGGTCGACCGTCGCGACAAGCGCAACCGCTAACAGTCGCGGACCTGCCCGCCGCCATTCGCCGCCCCGGCCTGTCATTGATCCGGCGGCATGTCCTCCCCGTATCTGCCGCAAGGGCACCCATGCAGGCCGTCCCGCGTCCCTATCCGGCGATATTGCCGCTTTCGCTCGCGCCGACATCGCGGTATCTCACAGGAAACGCAACCGGAGGGCGGATATGCCCCGTCTCGAATACTGGTACGAATTCGCCTCGACCTATTCCTACGTCTCGACCATGCGCATTGGCGCGCTGGCCGGGGCCGCCGGCGTCGAGATCGTCTGGCGCCCGTTCCTGCTTGGCCCGATCTTCGCCGCGCAAGGCTGGACCAACTCGCCGTTCAATCTCTATCCGGCCAAGGGACGCTACATGTGGCGCGACATGGAGCGCCTGTGCGCCGACGAGCGCCTGCCGCTGAAGCGCCCGGCGAAGTTCCCCCAGAACACGCTGCTGGCCGCCCGCACCGCGCTGACGCTGGCCCAGCCCGAGCGCGCCGCCTTCAGCCGCGCCGCGTTCCATGCCGAATTCGCCGACGGCGCCGACCTCGCCGATCCGGCGGTCGTCAACGCCCTCATCGGCGGCCTTGGCCTCGACATCCCGATGGTCACCGCCCGCGCCGGCTCGCCCGACATCAAGGCCGCGCTCAAGACCCAGACCGACCAAGCCGCCACCCTCGGCATCTTCGGCTCGCCGAGCTTCGTCGCGGCCGACGGCGAACTGTTCTGGGGCAACGACCGCCTCGAGCAAGCCCTGCAATGGGCCAGGCGCGGCTGACCCGGCGGGAGTGCGATCTCAACCCGAAACGAATTCTCCGAGGGCATACCCCTGCGCATAGAGCAGCGCCGTGAGGTCGGCGTGTTCGATGCGGGCGGCGGCTTCGGCGGCGACCTTGGGCTTGGCGCGGAAGGCGACGCCGAGGCCAGCGTCGCGGATCATGACGAGATCGTTGGCGCCGTCCCCCACCGCCAGCGTCGCGCCGAGCGGCAGCCCGCGCATCGCCGCCAGTTCATGCAGCGAATCGCGCTTGGCGTCCTGCCCCAGAATCGGCTCGCGCACGGTGCCGGCGAGCACCTCGCGCCCGGCCACCATCTCGGTTTCCAGGACGTTGGCGCGGTTTTCGTCAAAGCCGATCATCGCCGCGATCCGTGAGGTGAAGACGGTGAACCCGCCCGAGACCAGCGCGCAATAGCCGCCATGGGCCCGCATCGTCTGGATCAGCGTCCGCCCGCCCGGCGTCAGCGTGATCCGCTCGGCGATGATCTTGTCGACCACGTCGGCGGCGACGCCCTTCAGCAACCCGACCCGCTCGCGCAGCGCCGGCTCGAACGCCAGCTCGCCGCGCATCGCCCGCTCGGTGATCGCCGAAACATGCGCCTTGATGCCGACTTCCGCCGCCAGTTCGTCGATGCATTCCTGGCCGATCATCGTCGAATCCATGTCGGCGACGAGAAGCCCCTTGCGCCGTCCGGCGACCGGCTGCACCACCACGTCGACCGGCGCCGCCCCGAGCGCCGCCCGCACCCGCTCGGCCACCACCTTCGCCGCCTCGGTGCCGTCGAACGTCAGATCGGCGGCGACGCCCGCCGCCAGCCACACCGGCTCGCCGACACCCGGCAGCTCGCCGCGCGCGCGGGCAATCACGCCGCCATCGAGCGCCTCGACGCCGCTGGCCGAGATCAGGGTTGCAACGAAGCTGGTCGACATGGTTTCTCCCATGAAGTTGGAACCGATCGAGGGGGAACGGCATGGAGACGCACCCGCGCGCCGTGCTTATTGCAGGGCCGACGGCCAGCGGCAAGTCCGCGCTGGCGCTGCGCCTGGCGCGCGAGTGCGACGGTGTCGTCGTCAATGCCGACTCGATGCAGGTCTACGACCGGCTGTCGATCCTGACCGCGCGCCCCTCGCCCGAGGACCTCTCCGCCGCCCCGCACCGCCTCTACGGCCATGTCGATCCGCGCCTGCCCTATTCCGTCGCCCGCTGGCTGGCGGAGGTCGCGGTCGAGCTCGATCGCGCGGCGGTCGAACGCCGCCCCGCCATCATCGTCGGCGGCACCGGGCTCTATTTCCGCGCCCTCACCCAGGGCCTCTCCGACATTCCCGCCATCCCCGACGCCATCCGCGCCCGCTGGCGCGATTTCGCCGCCGTGGCCGGCCCGCAGGCACTGGCGGACGAACTCGCCGCCCGCGATCCGCTGATGGCCGCCCGGCTGCGGCCGAGCGACACCCAGCGCCAGACCCGCGCGCTGGAGGTGATCGACGCCACCGGCCGCTCGCTTGCCGACTGGCAGTCGGTCCCCAAGGCCCCGCCCCTGCTCGACCCGGCCTATTGCGAACGACTGGTGCTGATGCCGGAACGCGCCTGGTTGCATGGCCGCATCAACCGCCGCTTCGATGCCATGCTGGCGCTCGGCGCCCTCGACGAGGCCCGCGCCATCGACGCGCTCGACCTTTCCGCCGATCTGCCGGCCCGCCGCGCCATCGGCGTCGGCCCGATGATCGCCGCCGCCCGTGGCGACATGCCGCTCGATGCCGCGATCGAGCGCGCCAAGGCCGAGACCCGCCAATATGCCAAGCGGCAAATGACCTGGTTTCGCAATCAGATGACCGACTGGCGCGCCGTCGATCCGGCTCAGATATAGAGATCCTTGCGCGTCCACGGCAGGCCCGATCGGCCCGAGCGGCGCTTGGAGGCGAGCGTCTGGAACACCAGGATCGGCCCACGATGGAAGCCGAGCGTCGTCATGGCGAAATAGGCAAGCCACAGCCGGGTCTTTTCCGGCCCGACCTCGGCGATCGCCGCCTCGCGATTGGCATAAAGCCGGTCGCTCCAGTTGCGGCAGGTGCGGCTGAAATGCTCGCGCCAGTTCTCGACGTCATGCACCTCGAAGCCGAGGCGCTCGAGATTGGTGACGGTCATGCCGATATGGTCGAGTTCGCCACCGGGGAAGATGCAGGTGGTGATGAACTTCATGTAGCTCGTCTGCTTGCGGAACTGCGACAGATCCCGCGTCGCCCGCCGCGTCGACGCCTGATGCAGATAGAGCCCGCGCGGCTTCAGCAGCCGGTGAATGTCGAGGAAGTGCCGGTCGTGATTGTCGATGCCGAGATGCTCGAACATCTCGATCTGCGAGACCTTGTCATAGAGCTCGCTGCCCTCGATCGCCCGGTAGTCCTTCAGCTCCAGCAATACCTTGTCGGCAATCCCGAGACGCGCCAGCTTGTCGCTGACATAGTCGAACTGCGCCTGGCTGAGGGTGACGCCGTGCACCGTGACACCGTAGTGGCGCACCGCATGGCAGATCAGCGCCCCCCAGCCGCAACCGATGTCGAGCAGCCGCTCGCCCGGCTTCAACCGCAGCCGCCGGCAGATCATGTCGAGCTTGGCGATCTGGGCCTGGTCGAGCGTCGTCTCGTCATCCTGGAAATAGGCGCTGGAATAGACCATCTCGGGATCGAGAAACAGGCCGTAGAAGGCGTTCGACACGTCGTAGTGGAACTGGATCAAGGCCTTGTCGTCGCGCCCGGCCTCCGGCTTGCTGGCGACGCTGGCGGCATAGGCGTCCTTGGCGGTCAGGTCGCCGGTGGTGCCCGACTTGAACAGGAACGGCAGCAGATTGCGCGCCAGCCACCACTTGTCGAGGCCGCGCACCATCTTCAGCGCCTTCATGTGGTCCCACCGCTCCGCCGCCTGCAGCGGCGCGGCGCCGATGATGTCGAGATCGCCGGTGGCATAGAGCGCATAGACGGTCATCAATCGCGGCTTCAGCAGCAGCCGCCGGATCACATCCGGGCTGGCGATGCGGATGCGGATGTCATCGCGGGCGTTCGGACCGAGCGGCAGCACCTCGCCGTTCCACAGCTCGACGCTGAGATCGGCTTGCAGTTTGCCCGCCAGTTCCGCGACGATCCGCCGTGCCGCCTCGATCCGCTTGTCGCCCGCCATCATCCGCTCCACAATCGTTCTTGAAAATTCGTGTCTGGCCAAAGTGCAAGCCCGGTTCTACAGGATGCCCCCGCCCCTGCCAAGCTTCGCGCCGGATGCCCGGCCGGGGCCTTGTCGCCGGGTCGGCCGGGCGCGGAAATGCCTGCCTTTTGACGCCAAAGCCGGCGGTTGCCCCCTTCAACTTCGAAGATAATCGGTTAAGATATTCGGGTTCGTGCATATTTTTTGCTGGAGGTCGTTATGGGTGAAGTGATCAATCTGCGACAGGCGCGCAAGGCGCGCGACCGGCGCGAGAAGGAAGCGTCCGCGACCGAAAATCGCACCCGCTTCGGCCGCACCAAGGCTGAAAAGCAGGTCGACACCGTCAGCCGCGAACAGGCCGAGCGCCTGCTCGACGGCCACCGGCTGGACCCCGCCGGCCCGGCGCGCGATTGAGCCCGTGCCCATGGAAAAGCGCTCCGTCACCATCGCCCGACACCGGACCTCGATCGCCCTCGAGCCGGAATTCTGGGCCGAACTCGAACGCCTCGCCGCCGTCGGCGGCCAGTCGCTCGCCAGCCTGATCGCCGACGTCGACCGCGACCGCGGCGACCGCGCCAATCTCGCCTCCGCCCTGCGCGTCCACGTCCTCGCCCGCGCCGTCGCCGACCGGGTCATGCCCGCCGGCTGATCCCGATCTTGCGGCCGGCTCGTTCCGGCCACGCTCCCTGATGCGCGGCGAACATGCCGCGCAGCGCCGCCTCGACATCGGCCGGCCACGGCGCCACCTTGCGCGCCGCCATGTCGAGATGCAGGTACATCTGCTC
>JAEULV010000013.1 GCA_016793065.1 Hyphomicrobiaceae bacterium | reverse complement strand
GTCATGCGCCTGCGGCCGATCCTGATGACGACCGGCGCCATGGTGCTCGGCGCCATCCCGCTGGCGCTCGCCCACGGCGCCGGCGCCGAAAGCCGCCAGCAGATCGGCTGGGTCATCGTCGGCGGCATGAGCTTCGGCACGTTGTTGACGCTGTTCGTCGTGCCGGTGGTCTACCGACTGATCGGCTCGGGCCACAAGCCGCGCCCGGCCGAGGTCGACAACGACGCCCTGCCGCATCCGGCGGAGTGAGGGCACCGAAAACCGCCCGACGTCAGCCGCGGCCGGCGTCGGGGGTGAGATCGTCGAGCGCGTCGGCTAGCCGCCGGCAGGCGAGCGTCAGCTGCGCCGTGTCGATATCGTCGAAATAATGCAGGATCATCCGCACCGCCGCGCCAGTCTTGCGCGCCTGCAATGCCCCGACCGCCGCCAGCAGCACCGCCTCGATTGGATTGGCCTCGGCTTCGGCGGTATTGGCGCCAGCGCCGAGATTGGCGCGGCCGACCAGGCCGGCCACTTCGTCGATCGCCAGCGCGATCCGCTCGGCCAGGGCCGGATCCGATGACGCCGGCTCGCCCTCGCCAGCGCGCGTCGGCCCGGCCGCGGCCAGGCGCAGCCACCGCAACAGCGTGCCCGCGTTCGGATCGCGGTAGGTGCGCAGTCCACCCAACATCCTGTCGCCGTTCTCGTCAGCAGTCGTCAATAAAAGAGCCACGTTGTTTCCCGGATCGTCTGATCCATGACCGATTGAACATCACGGTCATTCCACAATAGTGTTTTTACGGTCGCTGCGATTTAAGGCGCAAAGATCCTGTTCATTGCGGCAATTATTCGAATTTATACAAAATTCGTCAATCCGGTTAGACGCCTACGTGTCAAGGCGCAATTAAATTTGTTTAAATTACTGCGGCTCGAAATTGACTATATTCTGGACACAGGCGCCACACCCTGCCGAAGGGCGCGGTCATTGTCCGGTTCCGTTTCGGCACCGCGATCCGCGGCCGACAACGCCGGCGCCACGCGGGAATTCGCCGCATCGCCTTCCCAGGCATCGGCGACGACCGCTGCTCCGGCACATATTCGGCTACGAACCATGGCGATCGTCAGGTCGAAGGTCGATGAAAGCGCCGGCAATGCCGGTCGCATAGCCAGCGGCGAGCGAATTCAACCCCCCGTCCACTCCCGTTCCACGGCGATCGATTGAAGGCGCCCGGGAAGATATACGATCGAATAGATGCGATATGATTGGAACAGCAAAGAGAAATCGAGCAAAAAGAAAGCAAAAGACTTCTGGAATACTAGAATTGAGAATTCTCAATAACATTTCAAAAGAACAGATGCGACACTATGGCAGATTTAATTTGATCCACCGCAACGCTCCCGATGCGTCGTTCTGGAATGCTTCTAAGTGTCAATTCGATCTGCGTCGCGCGGCCGACAGCCGGCGCGCGGACCGTCGAATGATTTCAATGTCTCGCGCGGAGCGAGCGAACAACCGCCTAACACCGGGGAAATCAAATGAAATTCGCTATCGTCCTCTCCATGGCCACCGCGCTCGGCCTGTCGCTGGCGTTGCCCGCCACCGCCGCCGACGAGCCGATCAAGCCGATCGCCCCCGCCGTCGTCAAGGACGCCAAGCTGGTCGAACTGGGCAAGAAGCTGTTCTTCGACCCGCGCCTGTCCAAGTCCGGATTCATTTCCTGCAATTCTTGCCATAACCTGTCGATGGGCGGCACCGACAACCTGAAGACCTCGATCGGCCATAACTGGCAGCAAGGCCCGATCAACGCCCCGACCGTGCTGAATTCCAGCCTCAACGTCGCCCAGTTCTGGGATGGCCGCGCCCTGACCCTGAAGGATCAGGCCGGGGGGCCGATCGCCAATCCGGGCGAGATGGCCTCCACCCATGCTCTCGCCATCGAGGTGCTGAAGTCGATCCCGGCCTATGTCGACGAATTCAAGTCGGTATTCGGCAATGACAAGGTCGACATCGACGGCGTCACCAAGGCGATCGCCGCCTTCGAGGAAACCCTCGTCACCCCGAATTCCCGCTTCGACAAGTGGCTGAAGGGCGACAAGAAGGCGCTGACCGCCGATGAAACCGCCGGCTACGAGCTGTTCAAGGATTCCGGCTGCACCGCCTGCCACAATGGCGCGGCCGCCGGTGGCAACACCTTCCAGAAGATGGGCGTGGTTGAGCCCTACAAATCGACAAGCCCGGCCGAGGGTCGCGTCGCCGTGACCAAGGAAGAGGCCGACCGCTTCAACTTCAAGGTTCCGACCCTGCGCAATGTCGAGATGACCTACCCCTACTTCCACGATGGCGAAGCCGCGACGCTGACCCAGGCCGTGGACGTCATGGGCCGC
>JAEULV010000009.1 GCA_016793065.1 Hyphomicrobiaceae bacterium | reverse complement strand
GAGGGGGGTCAGAACGGCAGGATGACGTCGAGGAACTGCTGGCCGTAGCGGGGCTGCTGGACGTCGGTGATCTGGCCGCGGCCGCCATAGGCGATGCGGGCCTCGGCGATCTTGTTCGACTCGATGGTGTTGTCGGAGCCGATATCCTCGGGGCGGATGATGCCGGCGACGATCAGCTCGCGCACCTCGAAGTTGACGCGAACTTCCTGCCGGCCCTCGATCACCAGGTTGCCGTTGGGCAGGACCTGGGTGACGACGCCGGCGACGTTGGTGACGAGGTCCTCGGAGCGGTTGACCGAGCCCTTGCCGGTCGCCGACATGGCGCTGTCGGTGGAGACGAGTTCGTCGGTGGCGATCGAGGCGGGCAGGATCTTCTTCAGCGGATAGGCGGCGACGCCGCCGACGCCGACATTGTCGGAGCCGGTGCGGTTGCGCTTGGTCTCGTTGTCGATCTGGGCCTTGTCGCTGATCGACACCTTGACGGTGAGGATGTCGCCGATCTGGTGGGCGCGCTGGTCCTTGAAGAAGGTGCGGGCGCCGGATTTCCACAGGGAGTTCGGGGCATAGACCGCCGGCTGCGGCGCCGGCATCGGCAGCGACACCGGGCGATAGCCGGCCGAGGCGGTCGGGTCCTCGATGGCGCTGAGCGAGGGCTGCTTGCCGAGCTTGTCGAGGCGGTCGGCGATGGAGCAGCCGCCGAGGGCGAAGCCGAGGCCGAGGATCAGGGCGAGGGAAAGGATCGAACGGGTCACTGGCTTACTCCCGCGACAGTGGTCTGCAGACCGGAGCGGATGGCGACCTTGCCGGGACCGGCGACGGTCGCCTGGATGGTGCGCTTGGATTGCTGGTTGAGGACATTGATGGTCTGGCCCTTGGCGCCGGATTCCAGCGCCTGGCCCTTGACCGACAGCATCAGGCCGGGGGCCTCGTAGACGATGGTGACAGTGTCGTGGCGGTTGACCAGCATCGGCGGGGCGAAGTCGGCGGCGACGATCTGCTGGCCCTGGCGCATGGGGCGACGGGCGGCCTGGCCGGCCAGCTGGCTGATGTCGACCGGGCGGGTGGCGGTGCCGGCGCGCTTGGGGCGACGCTCGACCGAGAAGTCGTCGCGGCCGACGACCTCGCCGCGATCGACGACGCGGTTGATCATCACCACCTCGACGGTTTCCTCGGCGGCGCCGCGCAGGCGGATGCGCTCGATGCCGTTGCCGCGATCGAGCGAGACGACGGCGTCGAAGCGGTTCGACACCGGCGACCAGGCGAAGCTGGCGATGCGGGTGGGGATGACGGTGCGGGTGTCGATGGCGATCGGGCCGGGGTTTTCGTCGAAGGTCACCTGCAGCGACTGGACGTCGATGGAGCGGTCCTGCTTGCCGATTTCCTGCACCATCAGGCGGGCGAAATCGGTGACGCCGAGCTCGCGGGCCGAGCGGCTGACGATGACGTGGGAGCGGCCGCCGAAGTCGATTTCGCGGATGCCGGCCTCGCGGGCGGCGTCGAGCACGCGGGCGGCCTCGACCGAACCGGTGGTGCCGAGGTCGGGGGCGCGGAACACGGCGGTGTTGCCGTGCGGGCCGGCGTTTTCCAGCAGGTCGGCCAGGGTGACGACGTCGCCGGCGACGGTGACCTCGCCGCGCAGCTTCGGCGGCGCGCCCTGGGCGTGGGCGAATTTCGACAGGATGAGCGACACGGCGAGCGCCAGCGCGGCGGCGACGACCAGGCCGCGAATGCGGCGGGCGCGGGCGAGGCGGGAGGAGGCGCGGCTGTCAAGGTGGAGGGACATCGCTATCACCGCAGGTTGGAGGTGGCCGACAGCATCTCGTCGGCGGCCTTGATGACGCGGGAATTCATCTCGTAGGCGCGCTGCGCCGAGATCAGATCGGAGATTTCCGAGACCGGATTGACGTTGGCCATTTCCACCTGCTTCTGCAGCAGGGTGCCGAGGCCCTCGTCGCCGGGATTGCCGACCTGGGCGGCGCCGGAGGAGGCGGTTTCGAGGTAGAGGTTCTCGCCGATGGCCTCGAGGCCGACCGGGTTGACGAAGCGGGCGAGCTGGATCTGGCCGAGCACGGTCGAGGTGGAGGAATTGCCGAGCACCGCCTGGACCGAGCCGGTGGCGTTGATCGAGATGTCGCGGGCGTTCTCGGGAATGGTGATGGCCGGATCGACGGTGTAGCCGTCGGCGGTGACCATGGTGCCGGTGGCATCGCGCTCGAACGAGCCGTCGCGGGTATAGGCGGTGCGGCCGTCCGGCAGCTGGATGCGGAAGAAGCCTTCGCCGCGCACGGCGAGGTCGAGGTCCTTTTCGGTCGACTGGATGACGCCCTGCGTCATGATGCGCGGGGTGGCGGCGGTCTTGACGCCGGAGCCGATCTGGACGCCTGCGGGCACGAGGGTGCCGGCCTCGGAGGTGGTGGCGCCCATGCGGCGCAGGTTCTGATACAACAGATCCTGGAAATCCGCCCGCTGGCGCTTGAAGCCGGTGGTGCGCATATTGGCGATGTTGTTCGAGATGACCTGGACGTTGAGTTCCTGGGCGTACATCCCGGAGGCGGCGATTTGCAGGGCGCGCATGGTGTGATTCCTGGCCTTTGGTCGTCGGGGCGGATCAGCCCACCGTGCCGAGTTTGTCGATGGCGTTGCGACGCAGGTCGTCGGCGTCCTTCATCCAGTTGGCGATCGATTGATAGGTGCGGGTCACCGAGATCATCGCCGACAGTTCCTTGACGCTCTCGACGTTGGACCGCTCGAGCGAGCCCTGGGTGATGGCGCTGGTCGTCGATGCCTGCGGGTTGGTGCCCTTGTAGAGATTGTCGCCGGCGGCGGTGACGTCGCCCTTGTTGGCGAATTCGTTGACGCGCAGGCGGCCGCGGACGCCGGCGGACGAGGAAATCGTGCCGTCGCGGGCGATGGTGATGTTGGTTTCAGTCGGGGCGAAGTCGACCGGACCGCCGTCGGTCAACACCGGGTAGCCGTGATGGGTGACGAGCCGGCCCTGGGAATTGAGGTTGAACGAGCCGTCGCGGGTGAAGCGCTCGCCCTGGGGCGTGTCGATGGCGAACCAGCCGGCGCCATTGATGGCGACATCGAGCGGATTGCCGGTCTGGATCATCGGACCGGGTTCGAAATCGTAGATGTTGGTGTCGTCGAGAACGAAGGCGACCGGGCGATCGGGGCGCTGGAAGGCGTTGACGCGGGAAATCGGCAGTTCGTGCTTTTCGAAAAGCAGCGCCTGCGACTTGAAACCGTTGGTGTTCACGTTGGCGATATTGTTCGCGATCATGTCGAGCTGGCGACGCAGCACGACCTGACGCGACAAACCGACCAGTTGGGCGTTTTCCATCGCCGTGGTCTCCCCTGATGGACCCGGCGCAAGCTCCCCAGCCGTACGGGTCCGAGAATGGGATTGCAGGGGGCGTGCCAAGACGTAAATTCAATGAAAACAGTGCGTTAGATCTGGCGTGGCATCGGCGGGATTTGCCGGGCGGGGCGGAGGGCGGCAAAATTTACCGGGCATTAACCATGTTTTGCCGGGTGCAGCGGGGCTTGTCGGCGGATTTTCGCGGCGCGGCGCGGCGGTTTTGCGTCAACGTTTCGTTAACCAACTTTAAACTCCGGTTAACCGGTAACCAGTCGTTAACCATTTGCGGACTAAATTCGGGAGCTAAAGCACGCGCGTGAATATCGCGCGCGGGGGCGGCGACCAGCGGCGGGATGGGGATCGATGGCCAAGAAACCGGCCAAGGAAAAAGAGGCCGACGACGGCGCGGCCGGCGGCGAAGGTGGTGGCGGCAAGAAGAAGCTGATCATCATCGGCGGCGCGGCGGTTGTCGTCCTGGCGCTCGCCGGCGGCGCGGCTTTTTTCTTCCTCGGCGGCAAGCCGCCGGCCGGTGGGGAAGGTGGTCCCGGCGCAGCGGCGCATGGCGATGCGGCGGCACCGGCCAAGGCGGAGAGTGCCAAGAAGGCCTCGGTCTACATGGATCTGCCGGACATGACGGTCAATCTGTCCTCGGCGGACCAGCGAGCGTCGTTCCTCAGGGTCAAGATCACGCTGGAAGTGGCGGATTCCGATACGGTCGCCAAGATTACGCCGCAGATGCCGAAAGTTCTCGACGCATTTCAGATCTACCTTCGCGAATTGCGGCCGAGCGACCTCGACGGGTCGGCGGGCGTGCATCGGCTGAAGGAAGAGCTGGCGCGCCGGCTGAATGTCGCCGTCTACCCCGCGAAGGTGGACGCGGTCCTGTTCAAGGAAATCCTGGTGCAGTGAGGTTCCGATGGCGGGTCCGGACGACGACAATCTAGACGATCTCGACGATGCCTGGGGCGCCGCGCTCGCCGAGCAGAAGGGCGCGTCCGACGAGGACGGCGACGACCTTGCTGCCGACTGGGGCGCGGCGCTGGCGGAGCAGGGGGTCGAGAACGCCGAGGAAATGGCGTCGCAGCTCGCCGGGCTGGCCGAGGAGGCCGACGCCGACCTCGACGCGGCGACGCGCGGCGGCGACCGTGTGCTCAACCAGGAAGAAATCGACAATCTTCTCGGCTTCAATCTCGACGACCAGATCGACGCGGAACAGTCCGGTATCCGGGCGCTGATCAATTCGGCGCTGGTTTCCTACGAACGCCTGCCGATGCTGGAAATCGTCTTCGACCGCCTGGTGCGGCTGACGACGACGTCCCTGCGCAATTTCACCTCGGACAACGTCGAAGTGTCGCTTGACGCGATCGCGTCGGTGCGGTTCGGCGACTATCTGAACTCGATCCCGCTGCCGGCGATCCTTGGGGTGTTCAAGGTCAACGAGTGGGACAATTTCGGCCTGATCACGGTCGATTCGAGCCTGATCTATTCGATCATCGACGTGTTGCTCGGCGGCGGGCGCGGCACGGTGCCGACCCGGGTTGAGGGGCGGCCCTATACCACGATCGAGTCGAACCTCGTGCGGCGGATGATCGAGGTGGTGCTGGCGGATGCCGAGACGGCGTTCGCGCCGCTGGCGCCGGTGACGTTCTCGCTGGAGCGGCTGGAAACCAATCCGCGTTTCGCGGCGATCTCGCGGCCGGCCAACGCGGCGATCATGGCCGAGTTCCGCATCGACATGGAAGATCGCGGCGGCAATATCGAGATCCTGCTGCCCTATGCGACGCTGGAGCCGATTCGCGATCTGCTGCTGCAGAACTTCATGGGCGAGAAGTTCGGCCGCGACACGACCTGGGAAGGGCATCTGGCGACCGAGGTCAATGCCGCCGAGGTGGCAGTCGAGGCGGTGCTGTTCGAGCGCGACGTGCCGCTGGCGCAGATCCTCGATCTGGAGGTCGGCCAGACGCTGGTGTTCGATGTCGGCCCGGAGGATCCGGTGACGATCAAGTGCGAAGGGGTGCCGATGACCGAGGGCAAGCTCGGCCGGGTCGGCGACATGATTTCCGTGCGGGTCTCGAAGGGCCTGCGCAAGCCGAAGATGACGCTCGCGGCCTTCGAGCGCGCTGCCCAGAAGGAGGCGACAGCCGCATGACCACGATTGCCGGTTTTCTTGTCAATCTGCTGGTCGCCGGCCTGTTGGTGGTCACCATCGGCTATTGCGTCCTGCTCAACAAGCGGCTGATGCGGCTGCGGGCCGACGAGGCCAATCTGCGGGCGACGATTTCAGAGCTGGTGACGGCGACCGAGATCGCCGAGCGGGCGATCCAGGGCTTGCGCTCGGTGGCGGCGGACACCGACCGGACGCTCGGCCAGCGGCTGCGCGACGCCGAGCGGTTCAGCCACGAGATCGAGCGGCAGATATCCGACGGCGAGGATGTGTTCGAGCGCATCGCCCAGATCACCCAGGCGGTGAAGCCGGCGCGGGGCGAGGCGATCGCGACGCATGCGCCGGCGACGGTGGTGGCCACGGGCAATAGCCCGCAGGATCTGCGCGAGCGGGCGGCGGCGACGGCTGAACGGCTGGCGCGGCTGCGGCGGGCCCAAGGGGGAGAAGCAGCGTGAAACCCATGCGCCTGTTGCCGGTTCTTGTGATTGCGTTGTCGGCGATGCTGGGGCTGAAGCTGGTGGAATTCGCGCTGACGCCGGCGGGGCCGCCGGTGCCGAAGCCGCCGGTGGAGCCTCGG
Organism: Hyphomicrobiaceae bacterium; assembly: GCA_016793065.1. Taxonomy (GTDB): domain Bacteria; phylum Pseudomonadota; class Alphaproteobacteria; order Rhizobiales; family Ancalomicrobiaceae; genus JAEULV01. The sequence goes on along the minus strand of JAEULV010000009.1, from coordinate 19,858 downwards.
GTCAGCGACAAGCTGGCGATGGATTCGATCCGGGCGGCGTTGCGCGACGAGCCGCTGCCGGACAAGCCGAAGCCGATTGCGCGGCGCGACCCGCCGCAGGACAAGCCGGCAAAGCCGGCGGCCCAGGCGTCGGGCAGCGCGAGGTCGACGACGACGATCGAGCGAAACGACGTCGGCAATCCGCTGGCCGAGGCGCGGGCCGAGCTTGGCGGCGATGATGGGGCGGATGTCGATCCGATCGTCACCGGGTCGGCGGATGCGCATGCGGCGCCGGCCGGCGACGGTCACGGCGCGCCGGCGGAGAAGAAGCCGGAAGCGGCGGCGGCGCCGAAGGTTTCGACCGAACGGCCGGCCGAGCCGCAATTGCCCAATGCCCAGACCGGGCAGCGCTCGGAAACGCAGTTGCTGGAGCGGCTGGCGGCGCGGCGCAAGGAGCTTGAGGATCGGGAGAAGCAGCTGATCCTGCGCGAGCAATTGCTGAAGGCGACGGAATCGCGGCTGGAGCGGCGGGTCGACGAGTTGAAGACGATCGAGGATCGCATCGGCGGCGCCCAGGCGGCGAAGGAAGACGCGCGCAAGCAGGAACTGCTCGGCCTGGTGAAGATGTACGAGGGCATGAAGGCCAAGGACGCGGCGCGGGTGTTCGACGGGCTCGACATCGCGCTGCTGACCGAGATCGCCAAGCAGATCAACCCGCGCAAGCTCGGCGACATCGTCGCCAAGATGGACGCCGACGCGGCGCAGAAGCTGACGGTGGCGCTGGCGCGGGCGCGCGAGGGCGGCTCGTCGCCGGTGGCGGTGTTGCCGGGGGCGGGGCCGATGGCGCCGACCAGCGCGCCGGGGGTACGCGAACTGCCGAAAATCGAGGGACGGCCGGGCGGTTGAGCGATTTCGTTAAGCTCGCCTTCAACACAGCGCGGTTAGGGTTGGGGATCACGTGTAACCGAAGATCCCGATGCGTCAGTATCTGCGTCCTGCCTCCCGATCGAACCGTCCCGCCCCGGGGACCGGGTTTTGCTATTGGCGCGACCGGCTGCTGGTCATGGCGCTGGCCCTGGCGCTTGGCGCGATGCTCGGCGTGGCAACGGCGCTTGCCGCCGGAATTCCGGTCAAGGCCGAGGCGAGCGTCGACAAGGGGTATGGCCGGCTGGTCCTGACGTTCAAGGATGTCGACCTGCTGCCGCAATATTCGGCGAAGACCGCCAATGGCGTGCTGGTGCTCGAATTCACCGAACCGGTTGCGCTCGACATCGAAAAGGCGGTGATGTCGCTCGGCGCCTATGCCAGCGCGGCGCGGCGCGATCCCGACGGCAAGGCGGTGCGGATGGCGCTGCGGGCCGGGGTGAAGGTCAACACGATCGATGCAGGGGAAAAGCTGTTCATCGATTTCCTGCCGCCGACCTGGCGCGGGCCGTCGCCGTCCTTGCCGCAGGATGTGATCGAGGCGCTGGCGAAGCGGGCGGCGGAAGCGCTGAAGGCGATGCGCGAGGCGGAAGCCCGCAAGGCCGGCGTCAACACCATCGCCAAGCTGGATTTCCGTGTCGGCCGACTGCCGACCTTCACCCGAATGTCGTTCGGCTGGAACATTCCGTTCGACGCGGTGTTCTCGCGCGAGGGCGAGGCGGTGAAGGTGTCGTTCAACCGGGTGGCGACGGTCGACCTGGTGGAGTTGAAGACCGACCCGCCGCCGGGACTGCGCGGGTTCGACGTGGGTGAATATGACGGCAAGCTCGAGTTCGTGTTCCGGGTGGCGCCGGATGCCGACGTGCGGGCGTTTCGCGAAGGCATGGTCTACACCATCGACCTGACGGCCGGCCGCTCACCGGCCAATCCGCTTGAGGCGGCCGTTCGCGGCCAGATGGGGCAGGGACCCCAGGGGCAGGACGTGGTCAGCGCGCCGGGTGTGCAGTCGGCCGACAATGCCGAGGCGATGCCGTGGGAAGCCGACAAGCCGGCCGTGCCGGCCCAGTCTGGCGTGAGCGCGCCGGCGCCAGCCAGCCAAGCCGCGCCGGCCCAGGCGGCAACCGCCCATGCGCCGGCCCCGGTTCATGCGCCGTCGCCGGCCGCCGCCGTTTCGCCGCCTTCCACCGCCGTGGCTGCTCCGGGGGCGCCGGCGGCGAGCGCCGCTCCCGCCGCCGTCGCGGCTCCGGCGCCTGTCGCGGCAGCGACGCCCGTGGCGCCGAAGCCGGTTCCGGCCCTCGGACAGATGCCGGCGTTTCAAGGCGAGGGGTCGGAGAAGACCGGCGAACTGATCGAGGCGCGGCGCCCGGACATGCCGGTCGGACCGGTGCGGGTCGATGCCAAGCGGATCGGCAATTCGGTGCGGATCAGTTTCCCGTACCGAGAGCCGACGACGAGCGCGGCGTTCAAGCGCGGCGACACGATCTGGCTGGTGTTCGACAACGGCGCCGAGCTTGATATCGGCGCGATGGTCAAGGAACTCGGGCCGCTGGCGCGCAAGATCGAAATGACCGGCGGCGGCGATGTGCGGATCCTGCGGGTGCCGCTGACCGAGCCGATGCTGGCGACCATGGGGGCCGACGGCAACACCTGGATCGTGTCGATCGGCGACACGGTGCTGGAGCCGTCGCGGCCGATCACGCTGGAGCGGGCAAGCCGGCCGGACGGGCAGATGGTGCTGAAGGCGCGGATGCCGGGGATTAGCACGCTGCGCGAGTTGACCGATCCGAGCGTCGGCGACCGGATCCTGGTGATCACCGCGGGTAGCCCGCCGCATGGGCTGCTGAAGCCGCAGGCGTTTGTCGACGTGCAGGCCTTGCCGTCGGCGCAGGGGCTGGCGCTGGTGCCGAATGCCGACGACGTGACGGCGTCGATCGTCGGCCCGGACGTCACAATCGGCCGCAATGTCGGGCTGTCGGTGACGCGCGACGCGCAGCACCGCGCGGCCGTGGTTCCGGGCAGCCTGCAGCGGACGACGCAGATCAGTCTGGGCAAGCAGGTGATGGAACGGCAGAATCCGGCGGCCTTCTCCGAGCTGCTGCGTGACATGCAGCGCAAGATCGCCTCGGCACCGGATGGCGAGCGCAATGGCAAGCGGCTGGAGATGGCGCGGTTCTACATCGCCAACCGGTTTGCCCAGGAGGCGATCGGGTTGTTGCGGGTGGTCGAGGCGGCCGATCCGGCGCTGGCGCGCGATCCGAGCTTCCTCATTCTCGCCGGGGCGGCGCAGGCGCTGGCCAACCGGCCGAAGGTGGCCGAGCGGGTGCTGGCGAACCAGTTGCTGACCGAATCGGCCGATGCGGCGTTCTGGCGGACGCTGGTGATGGTCGACCAGGGCAAGTGGGCCGAGGCGCGGACGGCGGCGCAGCGCGCCTCCGACGTTGCCGGCAGCTATCCTGTCGACATCCAGGCCAAGTTCAACATGGCGGCGGCGCGGGCCGGGCTGGAGCTCAACGATTTCAGTTTCGCCTCAGCCAAGCTCGCCGAAATCGATCCGCTGGCGATCGATCCGATGATCGAGGCGGAGTATTCGGTGTTGCAGGGGCGGCTGACCGACGTTGCCGGGCGGACCGAGGATGCGCTCGACCTCTATGCGCGCGCGGTGCGGTCCGACAACAAGGAGGCGGCGGCGGAAGCGGAGTATCGCCGCATCCGCCAGCTGATCCGCGACCACAAGCTGAAGCCGGGGGAAGCGGTCGACCGGCTGCAGTCGCTGGCGATCGCCTGGCGCGGCGATGATCTGGAACTCAAGACGCTGCGGACGCTCGGCAATCTGCTGGTCGAGGAAAAGCGCTATCGCGAGGCGTTCGATGCGTCGAAGGCGGCGATGATCGCGGCACCCGACAATGCGACGGCGCGCCTGTTCCAGGATGAAATGACCACGGCCTTCGTCAACCTGTTCGTCGATCAGGGCAAGGCCGACGCGATGAAGCCGATCGAGGCGCTGGCGCTCTATTACGACTATCGGGAGATGACGCCGGTTGGTCGCAAGGGCGACGAGGTGGTGCGGCGGCTGGCGGACCGGCTGGTGGCGGTGGATCTGTTGCAGCCGGCGGCGGATGTGTTGCAGCATCAGGTCGACAGTCGCCTGCGCGGCGCGGCACGGGCGCAAATCGCCGCCGATCTGGCGGTGGTGCACCTGCTCGACCGCAAGCCGGAAAAGGCGATCGCGGTGCTGAACAAGACCCGCCAGGCGCAATTGCCGGCGACGCTGGAGCGGCAACGCAGACTGGTCGAGGCGCGGGCGTTGTCTGATTCCAAGCGGGGCGATCTGGCGCTTGAAGTGCTGCAGCCGCTTTCCGGCGGCGATGTCGAGCGGCTGCGCTCGGACATCCTGTGGGCGGGCGAAAAGTGGCGCGAGTCGGGCGAGGCGCGCGAAAGCATGCTGGCGATGCGCTGGAGCGATCCGGCGCCGCTCGACGAGCAGGAGCGCGTCGACGTGCTGAAGGCCGGCATCAGCTATTCGCTGGCGAACGACGCCCTGGCGCTCGACCGGTTGCGCGGCAAGTACGCGATCAAGATGGCCGACAGCCCGCAGGCGAAGGCGTTCGAGGTGGTGACGGCGCCGATCGCGGTGCAGGGGACGGAATTCCGCGAAGTGCTGCGGGATCTCGCCGGCGTCGACACGATGCGGTCGTTCCTCAGCGAATACCGTCAGCAATATGGTGCGTCGAACCGGCCGATGCCGGAAGCGGAGCCGGAAAAGCCGAAGGACCCGCCGAAGCCGCAGGTGAAGGCGCCGGCCAAGGCGGATCCGGCGGTGGCCGAAAAACCGAAGAAGGCCGAAGACAAGAAGGTCGCGTCGGCGCATTGACACGGGTGCATTGAGACGGGTGCATCGAGATGGGCGGGGCGCGCGGATCGCCATCGCCTCGACGCGTGGAACGCGAGCGCCCGACCCTCGCCGCTATCCGCCGTAGGAGCGGACGAGGCTGCCGGCGACGAGGTGCCAGCCGTCGACGAGGACGAAGAAGATCAGCTTGAACGGCAGCGAGATGACGACGGGCGGCAGCATCATCATGCCCATGGACATCAGCACCGATGCGACCACGAGGTCGAGGATCAGGAACGGCAGATAGAGCAGGAAGCCGATCTCGAAGGCGCGGCGCAGTTCCGAGATCATGAAGGCCGGGATGAGGACGCGGAAGCTCAGGGCTTCCGGCGTGGCCGGGGCCGGCTCGCGCGAGAGTTCCTGAAACAGCGCCAGATCCTTTTCGCGGACATGGGCGCGCATGAATTCATGGAACGGCAGGCTGCCACGCTCGATTCCCTGATCGAGCTCGATCGTGCCGTCGATCACCGGCTTGACGCCATCGTCATAGGCCTTGTTCAGCGTCGGCATCATGATGAAGACAGTGAGGAACATGGCAAGGCTGATCATCACCGCGTTGGGCGGGGCGGTCTGCAGGCCGATGGCGGTGCGCAGCAGCGACAGGACGACGACGATGCGGACGAAGCTCGTCACCATGATCAGGATCGACGGCGCCAGCGACAACACCGTCATCAGCGCGATCAGCTGAACCGCGCGCTCGGTCAGGGTATTGCCCTGGCCGAGGGTGACCGAAATATCCTGGGCGGCCGCCACGTTGATGTCGGCGACCACCAGCGCCATGGCGCCTAGAAACGCCAGGGCCGGAGCGATCAGCCGGCGTCGGACGGCCGCGTGGGTCATTTCTTGCCCGGTCCGGTCAGTTCGGACAGCAACTGCGCCAGATCGTCCTCGAGCAGATCCATGCTGGAGGCGGGCTTTACCGGCGCGATCGGGGGCGCCTCGACCGGGGCGGGCTCAGTCGGGGCGGGCTCGGCCGCGGCCGGCGCGGTCGCGGCCGGCACTTCCCAGAAATCCGGCTCGATGGCGGCGGGCGGCTCGACCGGCGCGGGCTCGGGCGGCGGGCTCACCGGTTCGGACAGGGCCGGCGGCAGGCTGATCTCGGCCGGCATTTCAAGGCGCGGCGCGGCGTCGGCGGGCTCATCCCTCTGCGGCGGCGGTTCGGGCTTGGCGGCCGGGGCGTCGTGACCGAGGGCATGATTGAGCGCCGAGGTCAGCTTGTCGAAGGCATCGGCGGTGGTTTCCTGCGAGGAGGCGGCGCCGGCCGCTGCACCGGTGGCGACGGCCACGTTGCGGGGGCTGGTCTTCAGCGACTGGGCGCGATCGAGAATCGACGAGGCGAACGACTTGGCCCGGGTCTCGCGCGGCGGCATCACCACGGTGGCGTCCGGACCGGGCGGCGAGGTGTGAATGGGCGGCGGGGCGGGAACCGGCGGCGGGGCGGCCAGTTCGACCCGGGGGGCGAAATCGGGGATCTCGGTGGCGGGCTGCCGGCCGCGCGGGGCATCCGGGCGAACGGGCGTGGCGGTGTCGCGGACGATGTCGGCGAGGGCCCGCTCCAGCGCGTCGGCGGTGGTTTCCCGCCGGACGATGGCGTCGGCCGGGGCAGCCGGCGGCAACGGCGGCGCGGCGTGGTCGACCGGGACGGCGGCGGGCGGCGGCGGGGCCGGCGGTGTGGCCGGGCGCGGCGGCACGGTGCCCGGACGGACCGTCGGTTCGATGGCGGCGGGCGCATCGGCGGGGGGGGCATCAACCGGGGGCGCCTCGACGGACGGGCGACGCGGCGGCTCGGTCGGTTCGCGCGTCTGCGGAGCGAGACGGCCGAAGCCGATGGCGGACGTGGTCTTGCCGGAGCCCGAGGCCAACGGCGGGCGGCTCGGCGGCGGCACGGTGGCGGCGCGGGCGGGCGCCGGCTCGGCCGGGGTTTCGGGCGGCGGCGCGGTCGGCTCGGCGGCGGCACGGTTGCCGACGGTGGCGGCGCCGGCGGCGATCGCGCCAACAGCGGCGGCAAGGGCGGCCGGGCGCGCGGAATCGGAGCGATCGGCGGTGCCGGGCTCGCGACTCGTCGATTCGCGGCTGGCAAGGCTCTGCGGATGGGCCGAGACCGGCTGCAACGGCGCCGGCGGGCGGTAGGCGGTCGGCATCGGGGTGGAGGGCATCGCGGGCGCGGACGGCGGGGCATTCGGCGCCGAGACGACCGGCGACGGCGGCGGCGCGGCCGGCTGCGGTGCCGGCTGGGCGCTGGCGGGGTGGGGTTGCTGCGGCGGCATCGGCCGCATCATCGGCGGCATCTGCCGGCCGATGCCGGCCTCGACGACGATGTCGTTCGGCCCGCCGATCATGACGAGATGCTCGATGCCGTCGCGACGGATCAGCACGAGGCGGCGCTGGGTGTCGACGGGCACGGCGCCGATCACCTGGATGCGGCCGCCAAGGCCCTTGGAGCCGCCGATATTTGGCAGCATGAACCGGCGCAGCAACCAGACGACGGCGACGATGAGAACCGCGACCAACACGAGAGCGATGATGATGGTCAAGCCCCGCCCGCCATCGCCGCCAAACAGCCCGCCGATCGCATCGTTCATCACTTCAACTCCCAACTCGCCGCGACTGGTACGGCTCTCCGATGAAGAGAGCGCGAGCGCTCGATTCTTAACGAGAGATTATCGGCACTCTACCGGCATTAAGCAAATTCGTCAGGCCCCCGTGCCGTTTCGGCACTGAGTTATTGACGTTTTTCGAGGTTTCCCGGCCGTTAAGCGGCAACATGGTTAACGCGGCCGCGGGCGTTAACTCCAAGTTAACCATGAACCCGGCAAATTTTGCCCAGGCGCCGGGCGGGTCGTTGGTCCGCCGGCGAGTCGGCGAAAACCGGCGGGGGACGAGATGGGCATTGCGGATCTGCCGCTGGTATCGGCGCTGAAGACCAAGATGAACTGGCACCAGCAGCGCCAGAAGGTGCTGGCCGAGAACGTCGCCAATGCCGATACGCCGCGGTTTCAGGCGAAGGATCTGAAGGCGCCGGACTTCCTCGGCAAGCAGGCGCCGGCGGCGACCGGCGTCCGGTTGGCGGTGACGCAGCCAGGGCATATCGCCGGGCGCGGCGGCACGGGGGCTTTCCGGGCCGACAGCAAGCAGGGGTTCGAGACGACGCCGGACGGCAACGGCGTCAATCTCGAGGAGCAGATGATGAAGACCGCCGAGAACCAGATGGATTTCCAGGCGGTTGCCGGGCTCTATCAGCGTGGATTGTCGACACTGCGCACGGCCATCGGCCGGCGTTCGTAAGCGACGAGTGAAAGGTCAGGGCCATGGATTTGATGCAGTCGCTCAAGATCGCTGCCAGCGGGCTGAAGGCCCAGTCGGGGCGGATGCGGGTCATCGCCGAGAACCTCGCCAATGCCGATTCGACGGCGCGCACGGCCAATGGCGATCCCTATCGGCGCAAGGTGCCGACCTTTACCCCGGGATTCGACCGCGAGCTCGACGCGCAAACGGTCAAGCTCGGCAAGGTGGTGGAGGACAAGTCGGCTTTCAAGTCGCGCTACGAGCCGGGGCATCCGGCGGCGGACGTCAACGGCTATGTCAAATACCCCAATGTCGACAGCCTGGTCGAGACGATGGACATGCGCCAGGCGCAACGGTCCTACGAAGCCAACCTCAACGTCGTCACGGCGACGCGGCGCATGATCCAGCGCACCATTGAGATCCTGCGCGCCTGACCGGCGCATTGGCGAGATCCCGCCCGCCTGACCGGGCGCGGCGGGGCGAAACCGGGAGAATGCCGCGATGACTCCAGCTTCCTTTGCCAGCAATGCCTACAAGGCGGCGCTCGGACTCGCGAATCAGGCGCGCGGCGGGCAGACTGCCAAGACCGAGGGCGGGTTGCCCGACTTCTCGGCGATGGTGAAGGAAGCCGTCGGCGGCGTCGTCGACCAGGGACGGGCGGCCGAGCAGAAGTCCATGGCGATGGCGTCGGGCAAGACCGACGTGGTCGACGTGGTGACGGCGGTGGCGGAAACCGAACTGGCGCTCGAGACCATGGTTTCGGTGCGCGACAAGGTGATCGCCGCCTATGAGGAAATCATGCGCATGCCGATCTGATCGGGTCCGATCGGGATTGGGGCGCCAGCAAGGATGATCCCGGTGACCGGCGCCGACGTGCTCGACATTGCCCGTGACAGCATGTGGACCCTGATCCTGGTCGGCGCGCCGATCATGGTCGTCGGGCTGATTGTCGGCGTTGTCGTCGGCCTGGTGCAGGCGCTGACGCAAATCCAGGAAGCGACGCTGGTGTTCGTGCCGAAGATCCTGGCGATCTTCGTGACGATGGTGCTGACCTTTCCGCTGATGGGGTCGGTGATGAGCGGTTTCTGGACGCGGATGATCGAGCGCATCGCGTCGGGCGGATAGCGGCATGACCGTCCAGATCCTGCCCGGCGTCGCCGCCCTTTACATCCTGGTGTTTGCGCGGGTCGGCACGATCGTGATGCTGATGCCGGGCATCGGCGATGCCGGCGTGCCGGTGCGGGTGCGGCTCGTCGTGGCGCTGCTGCTGACGCTGATCCTCTATCCGTCGAGCGCGCCGCTCTATCCCGCCAATCTCGTCGCCAACACGCCGCGGCTGCTGACCTTCCTGATCGGCGAGCTGGCGGTGGGGCTGTTCCTGGGGCTGACGCTGCAGCTGATCATGTCGGCGAGCCAGGTGGCGGGCACGACGATCGCCAACCAGCTGGGGCTCGCCTTCGCGATGAGCGTCGACCCGACGCAGGGGCAGCAGGGCGCGATCCTGTCGAATTTCATCTCGGTGCTGGCGGTGACGCTGATCTTCGTCGGCGACCTGCATCACATCGCGCTGCGCGGGGTCGCCGACAGTTTCGTGCTGTTCCGGCCGGGCGAATGGATGCCGATGGGCGACTTCGCCGAGATGGCGTTGAAGCTGATCTCGGAAGCGTTTGTCGTCGGCGTCAAGGTTTCGGCGCCGTTCCTGGTGTTCGGCATGGTGTTCTATTTCGCCTTCGGCATCGTCGCCAAGCTGATGCCGCAGTTTCAGGTGTTCTTCATTTCCATGCCGGCCAATATCCTCATTGGCTTCGTCATGCTGTTCGTGCTGATCGGGACGATCATGGCCTGGTACATGGAACACGTCGCGCAAGGCTTCGGCCGTCTCCTGGCCAATTGAGGGGAGATGAATGGCTGAAGAAGGCGACAATGACGACAAAACAGAAGACGCATCCCAACGAAAGCTCGACCGGGCGATCGAACAGGGCGACGTGGTCAAGAGCATGGAGGTGTCGACCTTCTTCTTGCTCGGGGCGACGCTGATCATGGTGGCGTTCATGTCCGGGCCGGCGGCGCGCAATCTGGCGACGCCGTTCACGGTGCTGCTCGGGCAGGCGGAGCAGTTCAGCCTCGATGGGGCGATGCTGAAGCAGCTGGCGTGGGCGAGCGCCAAGGTGTTCGCGTTGACAGTGCTGATCCCGGCGCTGGTGCTGGCGCTGGCGGTGATCGCCGGCAACATGATCCAGCACCGGCTGGTGTTCTCTGCCGAGAGCCTGAAGCCGAAGCTGTCGAAGGTGTCGCCGATCGCCGGGTTCAAGCGGCTGTTCGGGCTCGATGCCTGGGTCAACTTCATCAAGGGCCTGACCAAGCTGACGGCGGTGGCGGCGGCGATCGGGGCGGTGCTGTGGCCGCTGCGCGACCGGCTCGACACGATGGTGGCGGCGGATGTCGTGGCGCTGATGCCGATGATGCAGGACCTGACGGTCAAGATGCTGATCGTCGTCGTCATCATCATGGCGCTGATCGCCGGCGCCGACTACCTCTGGCAACGGCAGCGCTGGTTGACGCGGCAGAAGATGACCAAGCAGGAAGTCAAGGACGAATACAAGGAAACCGAGGGCAACCCGGAAGTCAAGGCCAAGATCAAGCAGCTTCGCTCGCAGCGCTCGCGCAAGCGGATGATGTCGAACGTGCCGAAGGCGACGGTGGTGATCACCAACCCGACCCACTATGCGGTGGCGTTGCAATATGACGAGGGCATGGCGGCGCCGCTCTGCGTCGCCAAGGGCGTCGACCAGATCGCGTTGAAGATCCGCGAGGTGGCGACCGCCGCCGAGGTGCCGATCGTCGAAAATCCGCCGCTGGCGCGGGCGCTGCACGCGGCGATCGACATCGACGAGGTGATCCCGGAGGAGCATTTCCGCGCGGTGGCCGAGGTGATCGGCTTCGTCATGCGGATGCGCAAGGGCAAGCGCTGAGCGCCAGCCGGGGCGGACCGGCGAAATCGCAAAGACGGAAGACTCGCGCGCCGCTAATTTGCTATTGAGTGGCAAGGTTGCGGGCACGGTGCGAATCGGGCCGGGCGATGGTTGAGCGAGGGGCGCGCGATGAGCGACGTGCGGGCGGTTCGGGGCAGTGCCGAGCCGGCGATCGAACCGGCGGAAAAGAGCGGCAGCGTCGGGCTGCTGCTGGCGTTGTCCCTGGCACTTGTGGCGGTGGCGGTGGCGTTCGCGTTCATCCCGCGCGACAAGGCGACGCCCTATGTGCTGCTGCTGCTCGGCGCGCTGGCCATGGTCGGCATTTTCTCGCTGTTCGCGATCGCCGTCGGGTTCTTCCGCGTCGGGCAGAAGACCAAGAACAACGACATTGCCCGGTCGTTTCTCGACAGCATGGCCGAGGGCGCGGTGATCTCCGACGCCGACGGGCGGATTCTCTATTCCAATCAAGCCTATGCCGATCTGACGCGGGCGGAGCAGCCGGAAGGGCTGCGCGGGGTCGAGCGGGTGTTTTCCTCCGACGCGGCGGCATCGGAAAAGATCTACCGGCTGTCGCAGGCGACACGCGAGGGGCGGCGGGCGCAGGAGGAAATCCGCATGCCGTCGGCGCTGGGCAAGGTCGATGGACCGCCGCGCTGGTACCGGGTGCGGGTGCGGCCGCTGCCGAGCGCGCAGGACTCGCGGATCGGCTCGAAGGCGCTGACGGTCTGGCAGGTCGCCGACATCACCCGCGACCGCGACGAGCAGGAGACGAGCTTCCAGGAGCTGCAACAGGTCGTGACCTTTCTCGACCATGCGCCGGCGGGGTTCTTCTCGACCGATCCGAAGGGGCGGATCAACTATCTCAACGCGACGCTGGCCGACTGGCTCGGCTATGACCTGGCGCAGTTCGAGGCCGGGGCGCTGCACCTGTCGGACATCGTCCAGGGCATCGGCGCGTCGCTGGTGACCGATACATCGTCGCTGGGGCGCGAGGCGAAGACGCGGATCATCGATCTCGACCTCGTCAAGCGCAACGGCCAGAGCCTGCCGGTTCGTCTGCTGCACCGGGTGCCGGTGGCGGCGGACGGGTCGGTCGGCGACAGCCGGACGCTGGTGCTGAACCGGTCGCCGGGCGAGGAGGCGCACGAAAGCCAGCGCGCGGCGGAAGTGCGGTTCGCCCGCTTCTTCAATTCGACGCCGATCGCCATCGCCGCCGTCGACCGCGACGGCCGGGTGGGGCGGACCAACGCGACATTCGCGCGGCTGTTCGGCGATCTCGTCCGCAAGGCCGGCTCGGCCTCGGCGCGATTGGTGGACGTGTTGCCGGAATCCGACCGGGCGCGGCTGGAGCTGGCGATCAAGGCGGCGGCCGAGGGCAAGGGCACGATCCCGCCGGTGGAGGCGCCGCTGGCGTTCGAGGGGTCGAAGAAGCGGTTTGCGCGGTTCTTCGTGTCGTCGGTCGAGCAGGGCGAGGGCGAGGGCGAGGCGGCGGTGATCTATGCGCTGGAAACCACCGACCAGCGGGAACTCGAACAGCAATTCGCCCAGTCGCAGAAGATGCAGGCGATCGGCCAGCTGGCCGGCGGCATTGCCCACGACTTCAACAACGTGCTGACGGCGATCATCGGTTTCTCCGACCTGCTGCTGGCCAATCACCGGCCGTCGGATCCATCGTTCCAGGACATCATGAACATCAAGCAGAACGCCAACCGCGCCGCGGCGCTGGTGCGGCAGCTGCTGGCGTTCTCGCGGCGGCAGACGCTGCGGCCGGAGGTGATGTCGCTCGGCGATACGCTTGCCGACCTGACGATGCTGCTGCAGCGGCTGCTCGGCGAGAAGATCGACCTGAAGGTCACCCATGCGCGCGACCTGTGGGCGGTGAAGGCGGACCAGAGCCAGCTCGAACAGGTGATCGTCAACCTGGCGGTGAATGCCCGCGACGCCATGCCCAAGGGCGGGCGGCTGGCGGTGCGGACCGCCAATGTGACGGCCGAGGAGACCAAGGCCTACGAGACGCCCGGCATGCCGGCGGCGGACTATGTGATGGTCGAGGTCACCGACAACGGCACCGGCATTCCGCCGGACATCATGGAGAAGATCTTCGAGCCGTTCTTCACCACCAAGCCGGTGGGGCAGGGGACGGGGCTGGGGCTGTCGACGGTCTATGGCATCGTCAAGCAGACCGGCGGCTTCATCTATTGCGACTCGACGGTGGGGACCGGCACGACGTTCCGCATCTTCCTGCCGCGCTTCATCGAGGTCGTCGATCCGGCCAAGCCCGAAGGGGCGAAGGCGGCGGACGTGCCGGCGGCGGTGGCGCAGCCGCAGGCGGACCTGACCGGTTCGGCGGTGATCATGCTGGTCGAGGATGAGGAAGCGGTGCGGGCGTTTGCGTCGCGGGCGCTCGCCTCGCGCGGCTACACGGTGCACGAGGCCTCCACCGGCGCCGAGGCGCTGGAGGTGATGGAAGAGGTGGGCGGCGAGGTCGATCTGGTCGTTTCCGACGTGGTGATGCCGGAAATGGACGGGCCGACGCTGCTCGGGGTTCTCAGGGCGAAGCGGCCGGACCTGAAGGTGATTTTCGTCTCCGGCTATGCCGAGGAGGCCTTCGCCAAGAACCTGCCGGAGGGGCAGAAGTTCCACTTCCTGCCGAAGCCGTTCTCGCTGAAGCAGCTTGCCGAGGCGGTGAAGGAAGCGCTGGCGGAGTGATCGCGGCGGGCGTGTCCGTGTTTGTCGGCATTGCGTGGGGCGGGTTTCGTGCCGACGTGACACGGGTAGCAGCGACCGCGCCGATCGGCGCGGATCGCGACGGGGTATCGCGATGACGTCCAGGCGGGCTTGCGACGGTATCCGCCACGGATGGGTGCAGTTGCGATGGCGATGACGACCGACCGGCAATCAGGCGCACCGCGCGCCAGCTATTACGACAAGCCGGTGGAGGCGGTGCTGGCGGCGCTCGACAGCCGGCGCGAGGGCCTGAGCGAGGCTGAGGCGGAGGGGCGCATTGCCCGACATGGGTTCAACCGGCTGCCGTCGGCGCCGCGGCGGACGATGTGGGCGCGCATCCGCGACCAGTTCAACAATCTGCTGATCTTCGTGCTGCTCGGATCGGCGGCGGTGTCGGTCGGACTCGGGCATCTGGTCGATGCCGGGGTGATCCTGGCGGTGGTGGCGATCAACGCGGTGATCGGCATCATTCAGGAAGGGCGGGCGGAGCATTCGCTCGAGGCGATCCGGTCGCTGATCGATCCGCGCGCCAGCGTGCTGCGCGACGGGCGGCGCAAGTCGGTGGCGGCCGAGACGATCGTTCCCGGCGACATCGTGCTGATCGAGGCCGGCGACCGGGTGCCGGCGGACCTGCGGCTGATCAAGGCTTCGAGCCTGCGGATCGACGAGGCGGTGCTGACGGGGGAGTCGGTGCCGGCGGAAAAGTCGGTTGCCGCGGTGGCGGCGGACGCGGCGCTGGGCGACCGGCTGTCGCTTGCCTATTCGGGCGCGTTCGTGACCACGGGGCAGGGCGTCGGCGTGGCGGTGGCGACGGGTGTTGCAACCGAAATCGGCCGGATCGGCGCGATGCTGGGGGGCGGCGGCGATCTGAAGACGCCGTTGATCCGGCAGATGGACCGGTTCGCCGGGGTGCTGACGCTGGTGATCCTCGTGGTTTCGGTACTGGCGCTGGCCTTCGCCTGGGGCCTGCGCGGCTATGCCTTCGGCGATGCGATGATGGCGGTGGTCGGGCTGGCGGTGGCGGCGATCCCGGAAGGGTTGCCGGCGGTGCTGACGATCGCGCTGGCGATCGGGGTGCGTCGAATGGCGCTGCACCGGGCGATCATCCGGCGATTGCCGGCGGTGGAGGTGCTGGGGGCGGTGTCGGTGATCTGTTCCGACAAGACCGGCACGTTCACCCGCAACGAGATGACGGTGCGCTCGCTGATCACGGCGCGGCACGGCTATGCGGTGGCCGGAATGGGCTACGATCCGGCGATCGAGGACGGCGCGGAGGCGTTTTCCGGCGATCTTGCCAGTGACGAGCCGGCGCTGGAGCTGGTGCGGGCGGCGGCGCTGTGCAGCGATGCCGAGACCCGCGATACGGCGAAGGGCTGGGTGGTCGACGGCGATCCGATGGAGGGGGCGCTGGTGACGCTGGCGCACAAGGCCGGGATCGACCCGGTGCTGCTGCGCAAGCAGGTGCCACGCACCGACGAAATCCCCTTCGACACCCAGCACAAGTTCATGGCGACGCTGCATCACGACCATGACGGCCGCGCCTTCGTGTTGATCAAGGGGGCGCCGGAGACGGTGCTGGCGATGTGCGTCGACGCCTCGGGCGCGCGACTCGACGCGTCGGCGTGGCATCGGCGGGTCGAGGCGATCGCGGCGGAAGGCCAGCGGGTGCTGGGGTTCGCGACGCTGTCGGTGGCGGCGGGCACGCGGGAATTGAGCTTCGAGACGGCGCGGGCCGGGGCGCGGTTTCTCGGGTTGATCGGCTTCATCGATCCGCCGCGACCCGACGCGGTCGACGCGGTGGCGCAGTGCCTCGCCGCCGGGGTGCGGGTGGTGATGATCACCGGCGACCATGCGGCGACGGCGCGCGAGATCGGCCGGCAACTGGGGCTCGCGGCCGAGCCGGTGGTGATGACCGGGGCGGAGGTCGCGGCGCTCGACGACGACGGCCTCGCCGCGGCGGTGGAGCGGGTGCAGGTGTTTGCCCGGACGACGCCGGAGGACAAGCTGCGCATCGTCGAGGCGTTGCAGCGCGACGGCGCGGTGGTGGCGATGACCGGCGACGGCGTCAACGACGCGCCGGCGCTGGAGCGGGCGGATATCGGCGTCGCGATGGGCGTCAAGGGCACAGAGGCGGCGAAGGAGGCGGCCGAGATGGTGCTGGCCGACGACAATTTCGCCTCGATCGTCGAGGCGGTGCGGGCCGGGCGCACGGTCTATGACAATATCGTCAAGGTGATCGCCTGGACGCTGCCGACCAACGCGGCGGAGGCGATGATCATCGTCGCGGCGCTGCTGTTCGGCCTGCCGATGCCGGTGACGCCGGTGCAGGTGCTGTGGATCAACACGGTGACGGCGGTGGCGCTGGGGCTGACGCTGGCCTTCGAGCCGACCGAGCCGGGGGTGATGACGCATCGGCCGCGACCGCCGGGCCAGCCGCTGATCGGCGGGCTGGTGATCTGGCGCATCGCGCTGGTGTCGACGCTGTTCGTGCTCGGCAGCTTCTGGCTTTACCTGTGGGTGGAGGGGCAGGGCCGGCCGGTGGAGGAGGCGCGCACGGTGGTCGTCAATGCCATCGTGGTGATGGAGATCTTCTACCTCTTCGCCGTGCGCTATGTGCACGGCTCGTCGGTGACGTTCCAGGGCGTCGTCGGCACGCCGGCGGTGCTTGCCGGCGTCGGCGCGACGGCGGCGGCGCAGGCGGTGTTCACCTGGTGGCCGCCGGCGCAGGCGGTGTTCGGATCGCGGCCGATCGGGCTTGACGATTGCATCGCGATCATGGGCGTCGGCGTGGCGATGCTGGCGGTGATCGAGATCGACAAGGCGGCGTGGCGCCGCTTCGGCGCGCGGGCGGGATGATCGCTCAGCCCGACTTGGCGAACAGCTCGCGGCCGATCAGCATGCGGCGGATTTCGCTGGTGCCGGCGCCGATCTCGTAGAGCTTGGCATCGCGCCACAGGCGGCCGGTCGGATACTCGTTGGTGTAACCGACGCCGCCCAGCGTCTGGATCGCCTCGCCGGCCATCCAGGTGGCCTTTTCCGCGGAATAAAGAATGGCGCCGGCGGCGTCCTTGCGCAGCGTGCGTGAGTGATCGCTGCTGTCGCAGGCGCGGCCGACGGCATAGACGTAGGCGCGGGTGGCCTGCCAGGTCGAGTACATGTCGGCGACCTTGCCCTGCATGAGCTGGAAATCGCCAATCGGCTGGCCGAACTGTTTGCGCTCGTGCAGGTAGGGCACCACCACATCCATGCAGGCGGCCATGATGCCGAGCGGGCCGCCGCAGAGCACGGCGCGCTCGTAATCGAGGCCGGACATCAATACCTTGGTGCCGTTGCCGACGCCGCCCAGCACGTTTTCTTCCGGCACTTCGCAATCGTCGAAGAACAGTGGGAAGGTGTTCGAGCCGCGCATGCCCAGCTTGTCGAGGTGGGTGCCGTGGGTGAAGCCCTTGAAGCCCTTTTCGACGATGAAGGCGGTCATGCCCTTGGCGCCGGCGTCCATGTCGGTCTTGGCGTAAACCACCAGGGTGTCGGCATCGCCGCCGTTGGTGATCCACATTTTCGAGCCGTTGAGCACGTAACGGTCGCCTTTCTTCTCGGCCTTCAGTTTCATCGAGACGACGTCGGAACCGGCGTTCGGCTCGGACATCGCCAGCGCGCCGACGTGTTCGCCGGAAATCAGCTTGGGCAGGTATTTCTGCCTTTGCGCTTCGGTGCCGTTGCGGCGGATCTGGTTCACGCACAGATTGGAGTGGGCGCCGTAGGAAAGGCCGACGGAGGCCGAGGCGCGCGAGATTTCCTCCAGTGCGACGATGTGGGCGAGGTAACCCAAGTTGGTGCCACCGTACTCCTCGCCGGCGGTCATGCCGAGCAGCCCCATGTCGCCGAATTTTTTCCAGAGGTCGGCGGGGAATTCGTTGACGCGGTCGATCTCGGCCGCGCGCGGGGCGATCTCGGCGTCGGCGAAGGCCTTCACCGCGTCGCGCAGCAGGTTGATGTCTTCGCCGAGGCCGAAGTCGAGGCTGGGAATGTTCATGGGCTTGTCTCCAATTAGTGGTTTTGGGCTGTTTTTTCGGGTTGACCGTGACTGGCCGCTTTCGGCTTCTCGCTACGGGCCACCGTCATGATGGTCTGCTGCATCAGGGCGCACAGTGTTTCCTTGCCATCCTTGACGGCAAAAACCTCGGCCTGGGTGACGATCAGCGTTCGGCCGGGGCGCACGACCTTGCCGCGGGCAATCAGTTTGTCGCCATCGGCCGGCGCGACCAGATTCAACTTGTACTCGACCGTCAGTACCGAGACATCGGCGGCGACCAGCGTCATCGCCGCGTAGCCGGCGGCCGAATCGGCAATCATGCCGACGACCCCGCCATGCACGAAACCGTGCTGCTGTTCGATGCCTTCCCAGTGGGGGACGTGGATTTCGGTGCAGCCGGGCTCGACGACCGGTAGCGCAGCGCGTATCAGCGCCATCGCGTGCTGTTTGGCGAAGCTGACGCGAACGCGACTTGCGAATTCGGGGTCGTGGGTTTGCAGGCGCATGCAGGGTTGATTCGGAGGGTGGCTGGGCAAGGAGGATTGTATTTACGTTTACGTTAACGTCAACTAGCAGGCGAATATTTTTTACGCTTCGTTGCGGCGAGCCAGTTCCTGCTGGCAGAGCTGCTCGAACTGGGAAATCTCGGCCAGCATCGCTTCGATGTCTTCGCGTTGCTGTTCCAGCGCTTCGCGCCGTCTGGACATGACGCGCAGGCATTCCAGCAACTGGGGCGTTTCGTCCTCGGTCGACTCGTACATGCCGATCAGGTCCTTGATGTCGGCCAGGCTCAATCCGAGTCGCTTGCCGCGCAGGGCCATTTTCAGGCGGGCGCGGTCGCGGCGGGTGAATATCCGCTTGCTGCCTTCGCGCTGCGGCGAAAGGATGCCTTGATCCTCCCAGAAGCGGATGGTGCGCGGGGTGATGCCGAACTCGCGCGCAAGGTCGGAGATGGCGAAAATGGTGGCCGGCTGATTCACGGTGGGATCCTCTATCGATTCGGGCAAGTAAATCAGAAGAAAGGGGTTTTTTCAATCCGCTACCGTATGGTAACTTGCTGCTCCCGCCCTCGAGATTCGCTCATGTCACTGCATTATCCGCATCCCCAGGCGCCGGCCGTCGGCGAAAGGATCGAAGTCGCGCCCGGCCTCTTCTGGCTGCGCATGCCTTTGCCCTTCCAGCTCGACCACATCAATCTCTGGTTGCTGCGCGATGGCGAGGGCTGGGCGATCGTCGATACCGGCTTCCCCGCCGATGCGGTGCGCGAAGCCTGGCTGACGATCCTGCGCGGGCTGGACGGCCCGGTAACACGCCTGATCGTCACCCACTTCCATCCCGATCACCTCGGTCTGGCCGCCTGGCTGATGGAGCAGACCGGTGCGCCGTTGTGGATGACCAGCGGCGAGTTCCTGACCGCGCATGCCGTGTGGAACGAGGTGGGGGGGCACGGGGCGCGCTACATGGTCGAGCAGTTCCGGCAGCATGGCCTGGACGCCGAGCGCCTGGCCAAGTTCGCGCAGCGCGGTTCCGGCTATCGCAAGGCGGTGCCGGCGCTTCCCGAGTTCTACCATCGCCTCAAGGCGGGCGATACACTTGCGGTCGACGGCCGAAAATGGCAAATAATCATCGGCCATGGACATGCGCCGGAGCATATGGCGCTTTACTGCGCCGAACTCGGCGTGTTAATTTCGGGCGACATGCTTTTGCCCAGAATTTCCACGAACGTCAGTGTTTTTGCAGCAACTCCGGATGCCGATGCCTTGGGCTGGTTTCTGGATTCGCTGGGCGAACTGGCTACCGGAATGCCTGAGGGAACGCTGGTCCTGCCCTCGCACGGGCTGCCGTTTACGGGAGTCGCCGCGCGGGTGCAGGCTTTGTGCGCGCACCACGAAGAACGGCTGCAGGTATTGGAAGAAGCATGTGAAGATGCGCCGAAGAGCGCAGCCGAGTTGCTCGAAACCTTGTTTCAACGGCCGCTCGATACGCATCAAACCATGTTTGCCATGGGCGAGGCGATCGCCCACCTGAACCACCTTCAACAAACCGGCA
>JAEULV010000110.1 GCA_016793065.1 Hyphomicrobiaceae bacterium | reverse complement strand
GTGGACCCAGTCGAGCAGTTCGATGGTGTGGACGATGGGGATGTCGGTGCCGGTGCCGATCTGGGTGATGCAGCCGATGTTGCCGGTGGCGATCAGGTCGGGGCGGGTGCGCTCGATGTTGGCGACCTTGCGGTCGCGGAGCGCCCGGGCGATCTCGGGCTGCAGGATGTTGTAGACGCCGGCGGAGCCGCAGCACAGATGGCCCTCGGGCACTTCCTTGACGCGGAAACCGGCGTCGCGGAGCAATTGCAGCGGTTGGGTCTTGATCTGTTGGCCGTGCTGCATCGAGCAGGCGGAGTGATAGGCAACGGCGAGGCCGGGGCGGCGGGCGGGTTCGGGCAGGTCGCGGCTGGCGAGGAACTCGGTGATGTCCCTGGCAAGGGCGCTGATCGCGGCGGCCTTGGCGGCCCAGACCGGATCGTCGCGGAACATGAAGCCATAGTCCTTGATGGTGGTGCCGCAGCCGGAGGCGGTGATGAGGATGGCGTCGAGGCCCTCGCCGCCGCCGTCGCCGGTTTCGCGCCACCAGGCTTCGATATTGGCGGCGGCCTGGGCGTGGGAGCGGTCCTCGTTGCCCATGTGGTGGACGAGCGCGCCGCAGCAGCCCTCGCCCTTCGGCAGCACCACCTCGACGCCGAGGCGGTTGAGCAGGCGGATGGCGGCGTCGTTGGTGGACGGGCGCAAGACCGGCTGGGCGCAGCCGGTGAGCATGGCGACCCGGGCCTTGCGCGGCGTCGCCGGCGCGAAGCGGCCGGGGCCCTCGTGCTGGCCGCGACCGGCGAATTTGGTCGGCGCCAGCCGCAGCATGGCGGCAAGGCGCGGGCCGATGGACGGTATGGCGGCGACGAGGCCGGCAAGCGGGCGCGCGGCGGTGGCGCCGAGCAAGGCAAGGCGGAAGCGGCCCGGATAGGGCAGGATCTGCGACAGGGTGGCGCGCAGCAGCCGGTCGAGCAGCGGGCGGCGATAGGTCTTTTCGATATGGGCGCGGGCATGGTCGACGAGGTGCATGTAATGCACGCCGGAGGGACAGGTGGTCATGCAGGACAGGCAGGTGAGGCAGCGGTCGACATGGCGAACGGTGCGGTCGTCGGCCGGCCGGTCGTTTTCCAACATGTCCTTGATCAGATAGATGCGGCCGCGCGGGCTATCGAGCTCGTCGCCGAGCAGCTGATAGGTCGGGCAGGTGGCGGTGCAGAAACCGCAATGGACGCAGGTGCGCAGGATTTTCTCGGAGGCCGCGACCTGGGAATCCGCCAACCGGGCGAGGGAAAAGTTGGTTTGCATGGCCTGATGACATCCGAAGAGGGAAGCGGCGGGCGGGAGGCTGGCGCGGGATGCTAGGCCGTCGCCGCGATCGGACCGGAGCCGAACAGGCCGTCGGGGTCGAAGGCGCGGCTGATGCCGGCGAGGAGCTTGCCGACCGCGGGCGTCGGCGGATCGAGGGCGGCGACCGTGGCAAGGGTTGCCGAGGTGGCGCGGATCAGCGTGGCGGTGCCCTTGACCGCCCGGGCGGCGGCACGGATCGGTGCTGCGCCGGCATCGGCGTTGTCGGCGGTCGAAAGCCAGACGAGGCCGCCGGACCAGTCGTAAAGGACGCGGATGTCCGGGCGCTCGGCGCGGATGGCGGCGACGGTGGCGGCGCCCTGCGAGGGCGGCACCGACAGGCGCCAGATGGCGCGGTCGCGCGGTTCGGCCAGGGGCTCGACGTCGCGAATGCCGCGCCAGAGGCCGGCATGGGCGGTGCCGTCGACGATCGTCGGCGTGCCGAACGCGGCGAGCGCCCGGGCGAGTTCGCCGGTGCGGTAGGCCAGCTGTTCCGGCAGGCCCTCGAGCCGCAGGCAGGTGCGGGCATGGTCGGCGCCGGTTCCGGCGGGCAGGTGGGCGGCGCCGGAGACCTCGAACGGGGTGATCATGGCGGCGCAGAGCGCGGCGACGGCGCGGGCGTCGTCAAGGCCAGCGAACACCAGCGTGGCGGCGGCGGGCGGACGGGGCAGGACCTTGAAGGTGACCTCGGTCAGAACGCCGAGCCGGCCGCGCGAGCCCGCCATAAGCTTGACCAGATCGAGGCCGGTGACGTTCTTCATCACACGGCCGCCGTTCTTGATGATTTCGCCCCGGCCATTGACGAAGCGGACGCCGATGAGGCTGTCGCGGGCACCGCCGGCGGTGAGGCGGCGCGGGCCGGCGACGCCGAGGGCGACGACCCCGCCGATGGTCGGTTCGCCATCGGTGCCGAGCAGGGGGCGGTGGTCCATCGGCTCGAATGTCAGCATCTGGCCCTTGGCGGCCAGGGTTGCCTCGACCTCGGCGACGGGGGTGCCGGCGCGGGCGGCGACGATCATTTCCGCCGGTTCGTGCAGGGTGATGCCGGTGAGGGCGCGGGTCGACAGGACGTCGACGGCGGCCGGCGGGGCGACCGAGCGAGTGGCGTTGCCGCGCAGGGCCAGGGGCGTTGCGGCGGCGCGGGCGGCCACGACGAGTGCCGCGACGTCGACCTCTGAGGCGGGGCAGTGCAGGGTCATGCGGTCACCCGGCCGTCGAGCGGGAACACCTTGGCGGGATTGAGCAGCCAGCCGGGGTCGAAGACGCCGCGCACGCGCATCTGCTGTTCGAGATCGGCGTCGGAGAACTGGTGGCGCATCAGGTCGCGTTTCTCGATGCCGACGCCGTGTTCGCCGGTGAGGCAACCACCGACGTCGACGCAGAGCTTGAGGATGTCCATGCCGGCGCGTTCGGCCTTCTCGGCCTCGGCCTCGTCGTTGACATTGTAGAGGATCAGCGGATGCAGGTTGCCGTCGCCGGCGTGGAAGACGTTGGCGACGCGCAGGCCGTAGCCCTTGACGATGGCGTCGATGCGGGCGAGCACATGCGGCAATTGCCCGGTCGGGATGGTGCCGTCCATGCAGATATAGTCGGCGATGCGGCCGGTGGCGCCGAAAGCCGACTTGCGGCCCTTCCAGATGGCGGCGGTTTCCATCGCCGAGCGGCTTTCCTTGATGGTGCGGACGTCGTGGCGGCGGGCAATCTCGACGATGCGGGCGAGGGTTGCCGCCATTTCCTCGTCCGATCCCTCGACCTCGACGATCAGCAGCGCCTCGGCATCGAGCGGATAGCCGGCCTTGGCGAAGGCCTCGCAGATGGCGATCGCCGGCTTGTCCATGAACTCCATGGCGACGGGGACGATGCCGGCGGCGATGATGTCGGCGACGCATTCGCCGGCGGCGCCGGAACTGGCGAAGCCGAACAGCACCGGGCGGGCACCCTCGGCCAGCGGCAGGATGCGCACGACCGCCTCGGTGACGATGCCGAGCTGGCCCTCGGAACCGCAGACGAGGCCGACGAGGTCGAGCCCGCCGGGGTCGAGCGCGGCGCCGCCGAGTTCGAGGACGTCGCCGTCAAGGGTGACGAGGGTGACGCCGAGCAGGTTGTTGGTGGTGACGCCGTATTTCAGGCAGTGGGCGCCGCCGGAATTCATGGCGATGTTGCCGCCGATGGTGCAGGCGAGCTGTGACGACGGATCGGGGGCATAGAAGAAATTGCGCTCGCCGACGACGGCGGAGATGGCGAGATTGGTGATGCCGGCCTGGACGGTGGCGGTGCGGTCGGCATAGTCGACGGCGAGGACCTTGTTCATTTTCGCCAGGCCGAGGACGACGGCGTCCTCCTGCGGGGTGGCGCCGCCGCAGAGCGAGGTGCCGGCGCCGCGGGCGACGACCGGCACGCGGTTGCGGGCGCAGAATTTCATCACCTCGGCGACCTCGGCGGTGGTCGACGGCAGCACGACGGCCAGCGGCACGCGGCGATAGGCGGTAAAGGCGTCGGTTTCGTATGCGACCAATTCGCGCAGGTCGGTGATGACGGCCTCGCCCGGGATCAGGCGACGCAGGCCGTCGGCGATCTCGGCGCGGCGATCAATCACGCTCATGTCCACAGGCGGGAACGCGATCATGGTCATCTCGATTTCCTCTCCCCTATCACCGGCTTATTTGGCTGCCGGCTGAACGGAACGGGCGCCGGGCGCCACGACTTCATCCGGTTTAATGCAGGACGGCCTCCGGGTCCACCGATCAAGGCTGGAGATGTCGACGGCCGATCTGGCGGGTCGAAGCATGACCCAGCGCAAATCGTCTTTTTGAATTCTGTTTAAGCTGCCGGATCGAAAGATGGATTCCGTCCGGGAGTGGGGTGGAGCCCGTGTCTTGTCGGGAGGTGGACCGCGGCATTGATCCGGGCTCGGCATTTGCGCGTACGCCTTGACGAGAAGCTTGAAAGGGCGTGGGGCGAACGCGAGCTCAGATCGATTGAAACCGTAGTGTAGTGGTTCTGCAGCGGGACGATAGGGGGGCAACGGCGGAGGTTCTTTGCTTCGGCGTTGAAAATCGCCGGCCACCGACTTGGCCGCAAGGGTGAACGGACAATCGCGGATCGGACGGGTCACGGGCATGAGCGCATTCATGGACATGGAAATCTTCTCCCGGGTGGTGACGTCCGGGAGCATGTCGCAGGCGGGGCGCGACATGGGGCTTTCGCCGGCGGTCGTGTCGAAGCGGCTGCGGCGGCTGGAGGAACGGCTCGGCACGCGGCTGTTGCAGCGGACGACGCGGCAGATTTCGCTGACCGAGGCGGGGCAGGGGTTTTACGAGCGGGTGGTGGCGATCCTGGCTTCGATCGACGAAGCGGAGAGCTTTGTGGCGCGGCGTTCGCACCTGGCGCGGGGCGTCTTGAAGATCTCGGCGCCGACATCGTTCGGGCGGATGCATATCGCGCCGCATCTGGGGTCGTTCCTGGCGGCCAATCCCGACCTGTCGATCGATCTCGACCTGTCGGACGAGTTTGTTGACATCGTCGGCGGCGGCTTCGATCTGGCGGTGCGGATCGCCGAGCTTACCGATTCGAGCCTGGTGGCGCGGCGGCTGGCGCCGATTCACCGGGTTCTGTGCGCGACTCCGGGCTATCTCGACAGGCATGGCGAGCCGAGGAGCATTGCCGATCTTGCCCGGCACGTCTGTCTGGCGGCGGCCAATCAGGATCCATGGAAGCTGGAGGGGCCGGACGGGCAGGTGAGCGTTCGGGCTTCCGGGCCGGTGAAGACCAATTCCAGCGAGGTGGTGCGCGAGGCGGTGCTGGCGGGGCTCGGCATTGCCTTTCGCTCGACCTGGGATGTGGGAGCGGAGTTGCGCTCCGGGCGGCTCAGGATCGTGCTGCCGCAATATCGCTCGTCGCGGCATGTGGCGGTGCACGCGGTCTATCCCAGCCGCCGGTTTCTGCCGGCCAAGGTGCGGGTGTTCATCGATTTCCTGGCGCAGGTCTATGCGCCGACGCCCTATTGGGACGAGGGGCTAGCCGCCATCCTGGCCTGCGGCGTGGCGCTGGAGGCGACGGGATAAGCGCCCGGAGGCGCATCGATCGGTCTTGGCGGCAGTTGAGAACCATTTTCTACTAAAGTGGGTGCGACGATCCGTCAAATACGCCGTCCGGGATCTGCTCTATAGAGGCTCGCCCGTGCTATAAGCGCGGCGCGATGGGGGAAAGCCATGCTGCGGCCCAGCGAGTGGCTTTAAAAATCGTAGTGGAGAACGACAATATGATGAAGAAGCTGATGATCGCCGCTGCGGCCGTGTTCGTGTCCGCTGGCGCTGCCATGGCGCAGGACGCCGCCGCTGGCGCGACCGTGTTCAAGAAGTGCATGGCCTGCCACAAGGTCGGCGAGGGCGCCAAGAACGCCGTCGGCCCGCACCTGAACGGCATTATCGGCCGTGCCGCCGCCTCGGTCGAGGGCTACGCCTATTCGGAACCGGCGAAGGCCAAGGCTGCCTCCACCGGCGAGTGGAGCGTCGAGGAGATCGTCGAGTATCTCGTCGACCCGGCCGCCTTCTACAAGGGCCCGTCGAAGATGACCTTCAAGCTCGCGGACGAGACCGAGCGCAAGAATGTCGCCGCCTACCTCGCCACCTTCGGCGCCGACGGCAAGACGAAGTGATCGTCTGATCCGCTTCGCCAGACATCAGGCCGGGGGAAACCCCGGCCTTTTTCGTTCGCCGGCGCGACCGGCAAGCAAGCGCGCCGGCGGGCGGCCCGCGACGCCACGGGCGAGGCCCCGGCGACGATCAATGTTCGCCATGCTCCATGTGCTTGCGGCGGATGGCGCCGACCAGCCAGTACATGAAGGCGACGACGAAGGGGACGCTGATGCCGGTGGCGATCGACGGGTCGACCGGCAGCAGGTGGGCTTCCTTGCCGGCCTTGAACAGATAGCCCAGCAACCCGATGACGTAATAGCTGATGGCGGCGACCGACAGGCCCTCGACGGTCTGTTGCAGGCGCAGCTGTAGCTGGGCGCGGGTGTTCATCTTTTCCAGGAGATCGCGGTTTTGCTGCTCGAGGTCGATGTCGACGCGGGTGCGCAGCAGCTGCGCGGCGCGCGACAACTTGCGCGACAGGTTGGCCTGGCGCTCCTCGGTGACCTCGACGGTGCGGATCGCCGGTCCCATGCGGCGGGTGAGGAAGCTCGACCAGGTGGGAAAGCCGGGGACCGGGCTCTCGCCGATGGCGCCGAGGCGGTCGAGCACGATGCGCCAATAGGCGCGGCTGGCGCCGAAGCGGTAGGAAGAGGCGGCGGCGCCGGCTTCGAGGTCGGCGGTCAGCTGCGACAGCTGGCCGAGGAGGTCGCGGTTTGAGTCGAGCCCGTCGCTCTCGCGAATGGCGGCGGTGATGTCGGCGAGGCTTTCCTCGATGCGGCGGACTTCCGGGCCGACTCGCTGGGCCTCGGGCAGGGCGAGCAGGGCGTAGGAGCGATAGGTCTCGACTTCCAGCAGGCGCTGGGCGAGGGCGCCGGCCTGATTGGGGGCAAGGCCGCGATCGATGATCAGGATGTTGATGCGGCCATCGCCGTTGGCGAGGAAGTCGGTGACGACGGTCGCGCGGCCATCGACGGCGTCGGCGACGGAAAGGCTCGACGGGTCGAAGCCGGCAAGGCTGGTCTGATAGGCCTCGCCGGCCGGCAGCAGATCGAGCCGGGCGGCGACCAGCAGCGGGCCAGGCGGGGTGAACGAGGTGCCGAACGGGTGGCCGGTGGGCAGCGGGCCGAAGGGGCGGGCATCGAGATCCAGCGGGCCGTCCCAGGCATAGGTGGTGAACTCGGAGTGGCGCTCCCATTTCAGCCGGCCGCCGCCGAAATTGAGCACGTGGTGGCGCGCCTGCGGATTGGGGCCGGAGAGGCCGGCGGCGGCGCAGAGCGCGGTGATTGCCTCGTTGGCGACGGCGGCGCCGGCGACGTTGGAGAAGGCATAGTGCAGGTAGACGCGCGGCGTTTCGGTCGACAGGAACGGCCGCGCGTGCAACTCGCCCAGGATGGCGGCCCGGTGCGGATGGGCTTCGAAGCGGCGGGTCGGAGCGGGCAGGGTCTCGTCCATGAAGGTCCAGTCGGGCATGAAGGTCCAGTCGGGCGTAACTGGCAGCCGATACGGAAGTCTAACAAGCGGTTGGGACCGCGACCATGTGAAAGCGGCAACAGTTGCGGAAATCATCTGCACAAGGCGGGACCAGGGGGCGAAATGTCGCGACGCCGCGGTCGGGGCGCGAAGAAAAGGCCCGCGATCTGGGGGGATCGCGGGCTAGTCAAGGCAGAGATTGACGGGGAGGACAATCCGACCGGTCCGTCAGATCCGGTCGGCGGTTTGCCATTCTTCGTGGGAACGGCGAACAGCGGAAGGCGCGCCGCGCGAGGCGCGGAGGGCGAAAGGGGCGGTTGCGGCGCGGCCTTGCCAGGCTTCGGCACGCGAGGCGTTGGGAGGGACGGGCGTCGGGAGAGGCGGGCGCGGTTGGCGG
Source organism: Hyphomicrobiaceae bacterium (assembly GCA_016793065.1). Lineage (GTDB taxonomy): Bacteria > Pseudomonadota > Alphaproteobacteria > Rhizobiales > Ancalomicrobiaceae > JAEULV01. The sequence continues at coordinate 19,932 of JAEULV010000110.1, read as the reverse complement.
CGGGGATCATCCGGCTGGACGGCGGGCGTCCAGCCGGATCGGGCCTGCGGTCAATGGCAGGTGCCGGCGAGGTTTTCCGGCAGGCGCCGGGACGGACCGATGGCGTCGACGCAGTCACTCGAATGCGCGGCATTGCCATGGGCGGCATTGACCAGCGTGGCGCGGGTCAGCGGATCGCGGGCGATGAGGTCGCGGGCTTCGAACGGAAAGCCCTGGGCGGCGCGCTCGGCCAGCCAGCGCTGGGCGCGGGCGGACCGGGCGAATTCCATCGCCTGCGCCAGCGTCAGCTCGCGCTCGCGGGCCGCCGACAGCTCGACCTCGCCCTTGATCGCAGCCTCAATGGCGACATAGGCGCCAAGGAAGCGATCGCGGTCGGCCGGGCTGGCGAAGCCGATGACCCGGCCCTTGTAGCGGGCGAGGGCATCGGCCGAAACCGGGCGGCCGGTGACGGGGCACAGGTCGTTGACGCAGTTTTCCAGGGTCAGGTTCTGCATGGCGACGCACCTCCGGCGGCAGCGGGATCGAACGAGGTCAACATCGCCTGCACCGTTTCGGTGACACGACGATGACGGTCCTCAACCTCGGCGGGCGTGCCGCCGCGGTGTCCGATACCGTAGACGACGAGACGGGCGCTCGGGTCCTCGGTCGACGGACAGGCAAGGGCGCGGTAGACGTCACCGCGGGTGAGGCCGATGTCTTTCAGCATCACGTCATCCCAGCCCATCAGTTCATTGACGGCGCGACGATTGCGATAGGCAACCCAGACGCGGCCGATTTGCGTGGCGACGACGGTCGCGGCGATGCGGGCGAAGCCGGCAACAGCAGCGAGGGCGGTCTGCGACGAAAAGGCGAAACGGGTCATGGCATTGCTCCATCGGCAAGGGAAAGCCGCTCCCGCGCAAGAGGTTGCGAGGGGTAGGCAGCTTTCGATCTCGGGCGTGCCGATCATGTCGATCAGCCTGGGTAATATGAGTCAGGGCTATTGATCAGTCCAACGAATGTTATTAATCTAAGACTTCACCAATAATGATTGATGGGACGCCATGGGCACGGTTCTCGACCTCGATCAGCTTCGGACCTTCGTCGCCATCGCCGAAACCGGCAGTTTCACCCGGGCGGCCGACATCGTGCACAAGACCCAGTCGGCGGTGTCGATGCAGATGCGGCGGCTGGAGGAGCGGATCAACAAACAGATCTTCGCCCGCGACGGGCGGATGTCGAAGCTGACCGAGGATGGTGAACGGCTGCTCGACTATGCGCGGCGGATGGTGAAGCTGAACGAGGAGACGCTGGCGGCATTCGACGACAAGGCGTTGACCGGGCGGGTGCGGATCGGCGTGCCGGACGACTATGCCGACCGGTTCCTGCCGGAGGTGTTGTCGCGGTTCGCGCGGACGCACATGCGGATGGAAGTCAACGTGGTGTGCGCGCCGACGCCGAACCTGATGGAACTGCTGCGCGAGGACGAGCTCGACCTGGCGATCATCACCCATGTGCCGGAAAAGGCGCGGGGGCCGGTGCGGGTCTGCCGGCGCGAGCCGCTGTTGTGGGTGACGTCGGGGCGGCATTCGACCCATGAGCAGACGCCGCTGCCGCTGGCGCTGGGGCTCAATACCTGCAACTGGCGGCAGGCGGCAGTCGACGGGCTGGCGAGGATCAACCGCGAGTATCGGGTGGTCTATTCCAGCTGGAACTCGGCGGCGGTCGGCGCGGCGGTGATCGCCGGGCTGGCGGTGTCGGTGCTGCCGGAATGCGCGTTGCGGCCGGGGATGCGGGTGCTGTCGAAGGCGGACGGGTTTCCGGAACTGCCCTTCGTCGAGATCGGCCTCGTCACCTCGCCGATCGCCAACAAGGCGATCGTCGATGCCTTCGCCGAGCATATCATTTCCTCGCTCGACAACCTGTCGATCCGGCAGGCGGCGGAGTGAGCGGGTATCAGTGGAACTGGTCTGGATCCGAGTTCTTCTCCAGGGTCCAGGTGCCTGTCCAGAACTCAAATATTACGATGATAATCGCGGTTAACATGAAAATTAAATAAAGTACTTGTGCGCCAATTGTCGACTCTAATTTGTTTATTCCGAATAATATTTCAAAACTGAAATTTGTCTCTCGCTCGTCGTGAAAGTGGGAAAAAAGTGCAATTATCATTGACAGGCATGAAAGAATAGAGGAAATCGATAACCAAATATACCTCATGTTGAATTGATCTATCTGATAGTCTATTATATCAATTCTTTTTTTGAACAATTCGCCATTGCCTAGCTTTAAACTAATTTTTTCTCTAACGACGTCGCGAGATCGGGTCGCAATGTCGCTATTTCGCACGGCTGTTACGCCTAGCACCGTTGCGCTAAGCAAAACGAGATCAGTTGTTTCGCTCATGTCTATATCAGGGATTAGATTTTGACAGGATCTGCAGATTGCTGAATTTTTTCGGTACAAAAGAAAATCTACGCCCGCGTCAGGCTGCTGTCGACTCCTCGAATGTGAAAGGAAAAATCCAAGCGAGTCGATTCAATTTCAGTAATTGAAAGGACTCCTCGTCACCGCCGCTTGAGCACGAAGATGTTGCCGGCGAGGACGAGGGCGAGGCCGGCGATGGCCCAGCCGGTCCACTGGTAGCCCTCGACCCAGGTGGAAATCGCCAGGGCGAAGACCGGGAACATGACGGTGGCGTAGCCGGCGCGGCCGGCGCCGATGCGGTTGAGCAGCGTCAGGTAGGCGGCGAACGCCAGCACCGACGAGAAGATCGACAGCCAGCCGAGGCCGACGACATAGGCCGGCGACCAATCGAAGGTGTAGGGGCGGCCCATGATGAAGGCGAGCAGGGCGAGCCACAGCGTGCCGTAGATCATGCCCCAGGCGGTGACGGAGAAGGTATCGAGGCCGGCGCGCTTGCTTTCTGCGGCGGCCATGTTGCCCAGGCAGAACGACAGGGTGCCGCCGACGCAGAAGCCGAGGCCGATCAGGGCGTCGTGGTCGAAGTCGGCGCCGGAAATCTGCGGCCAGAACATCAGCAGCACGCCGCCGAAGCCGGTCAGCGCGCCGATCAGGGTGACGCGATCGATCGGGGTGCGGAAGATCAGGTTGCCGAGGACGAGGTTGAACACCGAGGCGAGCGAGAACACCACGGCCAGCAGGCCGGACGGCACGGTCTTGCCGCCATAGTAGAAGGCGAGGAAATTGCTGGAAAACAGCAGGATGCCGAGGATGACGAAACGGGCGTGGTGGCGCAGGGGAAAGGCCCAGGGGCGACCGGTGGCGACAAGCCAGGCCCACATGCAGGCCGCCGACAGGGCAAAGCGATAGACCAACGACACTTCGGCCGAAACGATGCCGACCTGATACTTGATGGCGATCCAGCTGGTGCTCCATGCAAAGACCACGAGCGCATAGAGCGTGTAGTCGAAGCCGGCAAGCCCGACCGGCTTGGAGGCGGTGGGCACGGGGGCGGAAATCGAGGTCATGGGCGGCTTTCGGCGGGATCAGTCCCAACCCCAGCATCCGGCAGGGCGAACCATTCGTCCAGCGCATGTTTTGAATGAATTCGATCGGTTCGAGTGATGATCGCTTGCAAATTTGCAGGCTCAGGGCGCAGGACCCGGGCTTGGTTGAACAGGCGGCATCCGCCTATCGTTGCGAGGCAAACGCGTGCGGCAGTCGCGCGGCGACGGGAAACGACGGAAGGCTCCGACCATGGACTTTGCCCTCGACGACGAAACCGGCATGATCGCGGAAACCGCCCGGCGGATCGCGGCGGACCGGCTGGCGCCACTGGCGGCCGAGCTCGACCGGGGCGAGGGGCGGGCGGCGTTTCTGGCCAATCTGAAGGAACTGGCCGACAACGGCTTCATGGGGCTGAACGTCAAGGCGAATTACGGCGGCACGGAGGCCGGCTGCATCGGCTTCGCGGTGGCGCTGATGGAGATCGGCCAGGCCTGTTCGGCGTCGGCGGTGACGGTGTCGGTGACCAACATGGTGGCGGAAGTCATCCAGGCGGTGGGCAGCGAGGCGCAGAAGGCGCTCCACATTCCGCGCATCACCGATGGCACCTATCCGGCCGGGGCGTTCTGCCTGACCGAGGCCGTGGCGGGCTCCGATCCGTCGGCGATGCGGACGCGGGCGGTCAAGGATGGCGTCGACTATGTGATCGACGGCGAGAAGATCTACATCTCTTCGGCGGAATATGCCGGGGTGTTCATCGTCTGGGCGGTGACCGATCCGCAGGCGGCGAAGGGCAAGGGGATTTCCTGCTTCCTGGTCGAGGCCGGCACGCCGGGGCTGATCGTCGGCAAGGCCGAGAGCAAGACCGGGCAGACCGGATCGGCGACCAATACGGTGCGGTTCGAGGCTTGCCGGGTGCCGGCTTCCTGCCTGATGGGGCGGGAAAATGACGGTTTCCGCATCGCCGTGGGCGAACTGGCGGGCGGGCGGATCGGCGTTGCCTCGCTGGCGTGGGGGATCGGCCGGGCGGCGATGGAGCTGGGCAAGCGCTATGTGATCGAACGCCGGCAGTTCGGCCAGCGGATCGCCGACATGCAGGGCATCCAGTGGATGATCGCCGACCGGGAAACCGAGCTGGAGGCGGCGCGGCTGCTGATCCTGCAGGCGGCGTGGCTGAAGGATCGCGGTCGGCCGTTCGCCAAGGAAGCGTCGATGGCCAAGCTTTTTGCCAGCGAGGCGGCGGGGCGGGCGACCGATACGGCGGTGCAGCTGCATGGCGGCGCCGGCTATATCCGCGACTATGCGGTGGAGCGCCATGCCCGCGACGCCCGCATCACCCGGATCTACGAGGGCACCAGCGAGATCCAGCGGGTGATCATCGCCCGCGAGGTGCTGCGCAATCTGGGATGAGACCCGGCGGGGAGGCGGGCAGGAGACGCGTCGGGCGCGTCGATCCGGCACCTCGCGGCATCAACCCTCATCCGCCCTTCGGGCACCTTCTCCCTCTCTTGGAGCCGCTTGTCTCCAAGAGGCACCTTCGGTGCGGGAGAAGGGAAAACGCGTGCGTTTTGAGATGGGTAACAGCATCCGGATGAGGCCCGTTCGGCCTCACTTCATGGCGCGCAGGGCGTCGACAAGGGCGGCCATGTCGGCGGGCAGCTCGGATTCGAAACGCATCAGTTTCTTGCCGACCGGGTGCTCGAAGGCGAGCAGGCCGGCATGCAGCGCTTGCCGGCGCAGCGCGGCAAGGGCGCTGGCGGCGGCGGGCGAGCGGGCGGCGAGCTTGGGGATCTTGGTGTTGAAGCCGGCGCCGTAGTCGGCGTCGCCGAGCAGGGGGTGGCGCATCGCCGCCATGTGGACGCGGATCTGGTGGGTGCGGCCGGTTTCGAGGTGGCAGGCGACGAGGCTTGCCAGGGCGGCGTCGCCATCGCCGCCGAAATGTTCCAGCACTTCATAGTGGGTGATGGCGAGCTTGCCGCCGGTCTTGACCACGGCCTGACGCTCGCGCGCACGCGGATCGCGGCCGATCTGGCTTTCGAGCGTGCCGGTGTGCTGGCGCGGCATGCCCCAGACGACCGCCTGATAGGCGCGCTCCAGCGGGCCGGTGCGGCCATGGTCGGCGAACTGTTCCGACAGGCCGCGATGGGCGCGGTCGGACTTGGCAACGACCATCAGGCCGGTGGTGTCCTTGTCGAGACGGTGGACGATGCCGGGGCGCAGCACGCCGCCGATCCCGGAGAGCGTCGCGCCGCAATGGTGCAGCAGGGCGTTGACCAGCGTGCCGGTCCAGTTGCCGGCGCCGGGGTGGACGACAAGACCGGTCGGCTTGTCGATGACCAGCAGGTGCTCGTCCTCATAGACGACGACGAGCGGGATGGGCTCGGGCTGCGGCGTCGCCTCCACCGGCGGCGGGGTGATCACCTCGATCACCCGTCCGGGGCCGACCTTGCGCGAGGCATCGTCGATGACGGCGCCGTCGACGCGGACCTGGCCGGTTTCGATCAGGCGTTTCAGCTGCGATCGGCTGGGGGCGGTGCCTTCGGGCTGGACTTCCGCCAGCCGTCGGGCCAGATAGGCGTCGATCCGTTCGGACGGGGCTTCGGCCTCGACCGTCAGGGTCGTGACCGCGGCGCCGGCCTCGACCGTCGCATCCTCGTCTTCCCAATCGCCTGTGATCGCCAAACCGCTCATGACCAATCAGACCTTTCCAAAAATCAAAGACGACGAAGAAGAAAAGCCGCTTGACCCGGCCGTCGAGCGGGTTCGGCAAAAGATGATGCGTTTCATGATGGTGGTGATGGGTTTGACCTTCACCCTCGTCGCCGTGGTCGCAGGGATTGCCCTTTACCGCTTCTTCAAGTCGCCGGGCAAGCCGAGTGTTGCCACCGTAGTGCCCGATACCAACTGGATCGTCAAACAATTGACGCTGCCGGCCGGCACCCGGGTGACCGGCGCGAGTCTGGATGGCGGCAAGGCGCTGGTGACGCTGGAGACCGACAAGGGCGCGGCGCTGTGGCTGATCGACCTGGAGACGGCGGTGGTGCTGAAGCGGATCGAACTGGCGAAGTGACCGGCGGGCGGTTCAGCCCGGGTCGGCGCCGGCGCTAGCTAGTCGCGTCGGCGGCTCGCGCGGCATGGACGCCGCGGGCGATGGCGCGGGCGAGCGTGTTGGCGGCGGCGATGCCGAGGGCGATCATCGGCGGGGCCGGGCGGCGGGCGGTCGACAGGGTGAAGACCAGATCGCCATCGAACGGGGTATGGGCCGGGTAGAGCGCGCGAGCGAGGCCGTCATGGGCCATCACCGCCAGGCGCTTGGCCTCGGCCTTGGTCAGCGTCGCATCGGTGGCGACGATGGCAATGGTGGTGTTGCCGTGCGGCTGGGGATCGCCGGCGGCGGATTGCGGCGCGTGGCCCTTGAGCCGGGGCAGGGTGGCATCGGCCGGCCACGGCGAGGGCAGGCCGTAGCCGCCGAATTCGGCGCCGATCTCGAAGGGCGCGGCCCAGTAGTGGCGACTGTCGCCGATGGTGGCGGAGCCGAGGGCATTGACGGCGACGAGGGCGGCGACCGTGGTGCCGTCGGCGAGCACGATCGAGGCGGAGCCGAGGCCGCCCTTGCCGGTGGCTGTGGTGGCGCCGCAGCCGGCGCCGGCCGAGCCCTCGGCGACCGGCGCGGTCGAGGCCGCCAGCGCGGCGGCATGGCCGAGGTCGCGATAGGGCGAAAAGCGCTCGCGGCCATCGAGCCAGGGCTTGTCGCCGCCATTGATGAGGTCGAACAGGATGGCGGCGGGGACGATCGGCACGCGGACGCCGCCGACGGCAAAGCCGCGCCCCTGCGCCACCAGTGCCGCCTGAACGCCGCCGGCGGCATCGAGGCCGAAGGCGGAGCCGCCTGACAGCACCAGCGCATCGACGCATTGAACCGTCTGGTCGGGCGCCAGCAGGTCGGTGTCGCGCGTGCCCGGCGCCCCGCCCATCACATGCACCGACGCAACGGCCGGCCGATCCGGGATCACCACGGTGACGCCGGAGCGAATCGCCGGATCATGGGCATGGCCGACGGCAAGGCCGGGAACGAGGGTGAGGGTCATGGACGGCTCCTGAACCGGATCTCGGGAAAGGGTACACGATGGCGGCGGGCGAGGGCCATCCCTTGGCGGCTTGGGTGAAAGGTTCCGGTTCGGACGATCGACGCCTCTTCTTCCAAACGAAAAACCCGCCCGGATCGCTCCGGGCGGGTTGCGGAATTCAGGTTGTCACCGGATCGAGATCAGTTCTCGACGTAGGTGCCGCCCTTCCAGGTGTACATGACGTAGTCCGGACGGGTGATGTCGCCCTTTTCGTCGTAGCCGATCGGGCCGATGACGGTCGGCCACTGCTTGCCGCCCTTCTTCATCGTCTCGGCGACCTTCTTGCCGTCAACCGTCTTGGCTTCGTTGGCGGCGGCGGCGAGGATCTGCACCGCGGCGTACGAATAGAGGGTGTAGGCTTCCGGATCGATGCCCTTGGCCTTGAACTTGGCGACCGCGTCCTTGGCGTTCGGGTTCTTGCGCGGATCCGGAGCGAAGGTCATCAGGGTGCCTTCGTAGCCCGGGCCGGCGATCGACACGAACTCGTTCGACACGATGCCGTCACCCGACATCAACGGAGCCTTGAGGCCCTGATCGCGCATCTGGCGGATGATCAGGCCGGCTTCGGTGTGCAGGCCGCCGAAATAGACGACGTCGACAGCCGCCTGCTTCAGCTTGGACACGAGCGCCGAGAAGTCCTTCTCGCCGGTGGTGACGCCTTCGTAGACGACCTCGGTGACGCCGCCCTTGTTCATCGCCGCCTTGGTCAGGTCGGCGAGGCCCTTGCCGTACGGGGTCTTGTCGTGGACGACGGCGACCTTCTTGCCCTTGAAGTTCTTGATGATGTAGTCGCCGGCGACGCCGCCCTGCTGATCGTCGCGGCCGCAGGTGCGGAAGGTGTTCCACTGCTTGCGGTCGGTGAACTTCTCGTTGGTCGAGGCCGGGGTGACCTGGACGATGCCGGCTTCGGCGTAGACTTCCGAGGCCGGGATCGAGACGCCCGAGTTGAAGTGGCCGACGACGAACTTCACGCCGTCAGCGACGAACTTGTTGGCAACCGAGACGCCCTGCTTCGGGTCGGACACGTCGTCGCCGAAGACGAGCTCGATCTTCTGGCCGTTGATGCCGCCAGCGGCGTTGATCTCGGCGGCGGCCGCTTCGGCGCCGTTCTTCAGCTGGGCGCCGAAGGCGGCGTTCGGGCCGGTCAGCGGACCAGCGACGCCGATCTTGACCTGCGCGAAAGCGACCGAGGACATGAGCAGGCTGGTGGTCAACGCGAGACCGGCGATAATGGTCTTCTTCATACGTACTCCCCTTCTCTCATTGCGGGCCGTCGTTGCGGCGCCGTTATTTCCGCACTCAGCCCCTCCGGATGGGAACCCTCCCAAGGCCTTGTGACTAAGTGGGAACTCTAACCTGCTTTTGGGCGCCCGCAAGGGGGCGCGCGCAAAAGGTGGAGGCAATTCCCGATCCCGCCGATCGGAACCCGCCAAAGCGGTTAATCGCGGCGGGGCCGCGATCCGATCGCGAGGCGGACCGGTCAGGCCCCGGGCCGCGCCCGCCAGCCGAACGGGCCGGTCTTTTCATAGAGCCAGCGATATTGCGTGGTCATTTGCCGCACCCGCGTCATCCGGAAGCTCAGGAAGGCGAGGACCATCAGCAGCGCGGTGTCGACGAGGTAGTAGTGGAACGAGAACATCGTGCCGCCGAACAGGGCATAGTGCAGGAAGCGCACGCCGGCGCCGAGCAGGAGCCCGTAGGTGAACAGGTTGACCAGCGACCCCCAGCCGCGCGCCACGGCACGCCCGGTCATCCAGGCGGCGCCGCCGCCGAGGCACAGGGTGACGAGCGCGAAGACCAGCGGGTTGGCGACTTCGTAGATGATGCCTTGCATGGACCAAATCTCCGTCAATGACCGCCGCCCTCGAGATAGGCGGCGCGGACATCGGGGTTGGCGAGGAGTTCGGCGCCGGAGCCGGACATGCGGATCTCGCCGTTGACCATCACATAGGCGCGATGGGCGAGCTTGAGCGCATGGAAGGCATTCTGTTCGACGAGGAACACGGTAAGGCCGTCGCGCTTGTTCAGTTCGCGAATGGCATCGAAGATCTGCTTGACGATCAGCGGGGCAAGGCCGAGCGAGGGCTCGTCAAGCATCAGCAGCTTGGGGCGCATCATCAGCGCGCGGCCGATGGCGAGCATCTGCTGCTCGCCGCCGGACAGGGTGCCGGCGCGCTGGTCGCGGCGTTCCTTCAGGCGCGGGAACATCTCGAAGATGCGCTCCAGATCCTGATCGAACATGGTCCCGTCGGTGATTTCCGAGCCCATCTGCAGGTTCTCGAACACGCTCATGCGCGGGAAGACGCGGCGACCTTCCGGCGACTGGGCGAGGCCGAGGCGCATGATCTGGTGGGTCGGCATGCGCGAAATGTCGGTGCCCATGAAGGTGATCGACCCCTCGCGGGCACGCGGGCTGCCGCAGATGGTCATCATCAGCGTCGACTTGCCGGCGCCGTTGGAGCCGATCAGGGTGACGATCTCGCCCTGGTTGACGTCGATCGAGACGCCCTTCAGGGCGCAGATCGAGCCGTAGTAGGTCTTGACGTCGCGGACTTGCAGCATGGTCTCGCTCATCGGGCGACCTCCATCTCGACGGCTTCGACTTCCTCGTCGGGCACGCCAAGATAGGCGGCGACGACGCGCGGGTCGGTTTTCACTTCGGTGGCGGTGCCGTCGGAGATCTTGGTGCCGTAATCGAGCACGACGACGTGGTCGGAGATTTCCATCACCACCGACATGTCGTGTTCGATCAGCAGGATCGAGGTGCCGAGTTCCTTGCGGATGCCGCGCAGCAGGGCGTTGAGCTCGGCTGATTCCTTCGGGTTGAGGCCGGCGGCCGGCTCGTCGAGGCACAGAAGCTCGGGGCCGGTGCACATGGCGCGGGCGATTTCCAGCCGGCGCTGTTCGCCATAGGCGAGGCCGCCGGCCGGTTCGTCGGCGCGGTCGATCAGGCCGACGCGCTCGAGCCAGTCCTTGGCGGTGGCGAGCGCCGCCTTTTCCTTGGCGCGGAACGATGGCAGGCCGACGAGACCGCCAAAGGTGAAGCCGGAGGCGATCATCAGGCCGTTATGCTGGGCGACCATCAGGTTTTCCAGCAGGGTCATGCCCTGGAACAGCCGGATGTTCTGGAAGGTGCGGGCGACCTTGGCCTTCCAGTTGATCTGGAAGTCCGGCATCCGCTCCAGCAGGAACTGGGGGCCGGACTTCTGGCGCAGGGTCAACATGCCCTCGGTCGGCTTGTAGAAGCCGGTGATGCAGTTGAACACGGTGGTCTTGCCGGCGCCGTTGGGGCCGATCAGGGCGGTGATGTCGCCGCGCCCGGCCTGAAAGCTCAGGTCGTTGACGGCGGTCAGACCGCCGAACCGCATGGTCAGATGTTCGACGGTGAGGACGGGATCATTGAGCCAGCGCATCAGCCGTGCCCTTCCTTGACGAGCGAGCCGGAGACGGCCTTGCGTTCCTTCAGGAAGACCGAAGGTTCACGGGTGGAGATCAGTCCGCGCGGCTTCCACAGCATCATCAGCACCATGGCGAGGCCGACGAGCAGCATGCGGTACTGGGTCGGGTCGAAGTCGTCGCCGAACACCTGCTTGAGGAAGTCGAGTTCGCGCAGCAGTTCGGTGCCGCCGACGATGGCGATCGAGGCCAGCACAACGCCGACCAGCGAGCCCATGCCGCCGAGCACGACGATGGCGAGGATGGTCGCCGACTCGAGGAACTTGAACGAGTCGGGGCTGACGAAGCCCTGGCGCACCGAGAAGAAGGCGCCGGCGAAGCCGCCGAACATGGCGCCGATGGCGAAGGCGGTCAGCTTGGTGTTGGTGGTGTTGATGCCGAGCGAGCGGCAGGCGATCTCGTCCTCGCGCAGGGCTTCCCAGGCGCGTCCGACCGGCAGCCGGCGCAGCCGGACGGTGACGAAGGCGGTGAGCAGGCAAAGGCCGAGGATGAGGAAGTAGAGGAAGATCGATCGCAGCACCGGACTTGGGTCGATGCCAAAGCGGGCGGCAAAGCCGTCGTCGCCGGGGGTGAAGGGGATGCCGAAGAAGGTGACGCGCGGGATCGAGGTGATGCCGGCGCCGCCGCCGGTGAAATCCACCCAGTTCAGCGCGACGAGATAGATGATTTCACCGAAGGCCAGCGTCACGATGGCGAGATAGTCGCCGCGCAGGCGCAACACCGGGAAGCCGAGGATGATGCCCCAGAAGGCGGCGAGGACGCCGGCGACCGGCAGGCAGAACCAGAAGGCCCAGGCTTGCCAGAAGCCCTCGCCGATATGGGCCGCCATCCACAGCTGGATCGGCTCTGAGGTCGACAAGAGCGCGTAGGTGTAGGCGCCGATGGCGTAGAAGGCGACGTAGCCGAGATCGAGCAGGCCGGCGAGGCCGACGACGATGTTGAGACCCCAGCCGAGCATCACGTAGATCAGGATCTGGATGCCGTAGTTGTTGACCCATTTCAGCGCGCCGTTGCCCTGTTCGATATAGACGACGAACGGGAAGATGATGGCGAAGCCGAGGGCGAGCGGGCCGAACACCGGGCTGATCTTGCCGAGCGCGGCGGTGACGCTGTCGGGGATCAGCTGGACCGGCTTGGCGCCGGGCGCGCGGTTCCACAGGACGACATGGGCGAACAGCCGGCTGGCGAAGACGAGGCCGCACAGCGTCGCGACCAGACCCCAACGGGTTTCCAGCGACAGGACGTTGTTCATCGCCTGGTCGGTCTTGATCGCGAAGATCGGGATCGCGATCAGCAGCATGACCAATGCGGCGATGGCGGATTCCTTGATGGAGTTCGACCAGTCGATCGGCGGCTTTGACGGCGCCAGAACGGCTGTTGTCATCGAATTCGGTTCGATGGCCATGAGATATTGCCTCGCGGAGGAGAGTTCAGACCTTCTCGACTTCGGGACGACCCAGAAGACCGGACGGCATGAAGATGAGCACGATGGCGAGGATCGAGAAGGCGGCGACGTCCTTGTACTCGATCGAGAAATAGGCCGACCACAGGGTCTCGATGAGACCGATCAGCAGGCCGCCGAGCACGGCGCCGGGCAGGGAGCCGATGCCGCCGAGGACCGCTGCGGTGAAGGCCTTGACGCCGGGAATGAACCCGTCGGCGAAGTGCACCACGCCATAGTAGGTCATGTAGAAGACCCCGGCGACGGCGGCGAGGGCGGCCCCCATGACGAAGGTGATCGAGATGGTGCGGTCAACGTCGACGCCAAGCAGCGAGGCCATCTTGCGATCCTGCTCGCAGGCGCGCTGGGCGCGACCGAGCGGGGTCTTCTGCACGACGTACCAGAACACGGTAAGCAGGATCACGGTGACGAGCATGATCAGGATCTGCTTGTAGGAGATCGTCACCGGGAAGGAGCCGCTGACCAGTTCGATGCTGGAATTCAGCATCGGCGGCGTCGGCTTGTTGCGGGCGCCCTGCAGCAGCTGGACCAGATTCGACAGGAAGATCGACATGCCGATGGCGGAGATCAGCGGCGCGAGGCGGAAGGATCCGCGCAGCGGCCGGTAGGCGACCCGCTCGATGGTCCAGTTCCAGACGCTGAGCAGGATCATGCCGAGGATCATGACGATGATCAGGATCACCGGAATCGCCGTCATGCCGGCAACCATCGTCAGAAGCAGGAAAAAGATGAGAGCGATGAACGCACCCACCATGAACACGTCGCCGTGGGCGAAGTTCACCATGCCGATAATGCCGAACACCATCGTGTAGCCAATGGCGATCAGGCCGTAGATCGAACCGAGGGTGACCCCGTTGATCAACTGCTGGAGCAAATATTCCACGAAGCTTCGTCCTTTTGCCCAAGCGGACGCGCTTCGCCGCAGTGGGCGAGGACATGTCCGTTCCCCGCAAGCTGGTGCTTGCTGTTCTGCCACATTGTTGTCGGTTATTTGCCCGACTTTGACCTTAGTTCTTAGCAGTCCGGCATCGAAGGTTCAAACGCTCATTTCCCCCTTAGTCTGAGACCCTCGCGAGTGAGTCCCAAACCTGAAACGAACGATTTCGCCAGCCAACCGCCAATTTGCCTTGGTCCAGCTGAACCTAACTCGTTTCGCATGGTGAATCTCACCAAATGTTAAGGGGCCAGCTGGTGTTTTCGCGGATTGTTGCGCGACCCCGGCGTTTTTCGCTAGTTCCTTTCATGGGATCTCAAGCAAGAGGTCCTATATTCACCCTGTCGGCTTTCGATCCTCCGGCCATCTGGAACACATTTACGACATGACCCTCACTCCCCTGGACTTCCGCGAGGCGCTGTCGCGCCTTGCCTCCGCCGTGACGATCGTTGCAACCGATGGGCCGGCCGGCAAGGCGGGATTGACGTGCTCGGCGGTCACTTCCGTCTCCGACCAGCCGGCGACGGTGCTGGTCTGCGTCAAGCGGACCTCGCGCTCCAATGGGGTGATCAAGGCCAACAAGGTGTTTACCGTCAATGCCTTGGTCGCCGGACAGGAGCCGGTGGCCGATGTCTTCGCCGGGCGTGGCGGGCTGGAGGGCGCCGAGCGATTCGCCACCGGCGCCTGGGACCGGCTGCTCACGGGCGCGCCGGCGCTGGCGGGCGCGCGGATGACGCTCGATTGCCGGCTGTCGGAACTGGTCGAGGTCGGCACGCATTCGGTGCTGTTCGGGCAGGTGGAGGCGGTGCGCCTCGGCGATGGCGGCCAGCCGCTGGTCTATGCCGATCGCCGCTATCACGCGATCTGACGCGAGGCAGCGCGACGGGGGCGGGCGGAGGGGCCGCCGGAGGGGCGGTCGGCGCCTTGCGCCGGTCGGTTCGGCGTTGCGGGCGGCGCAGGCGAGGTTCGTACGTTAATCCACTAGCGGGGGGCGGACGGGCGTGATCGAATGGGGAAAATCACACGAGCCCGGCACATGCGACGGGCCGGACCCCGCGCGCCCCGAGGACACGCCACCATGACTGCCGCTGCCGCCCTGCCCACCTCGATCGACGCGACGCTGGCGCTGTTGACCGATGCCGGATATGTCGCCGACCGCTCGCTGGCGACGGTGCTCTATCTCGCCCTGAAGATGCGGAGGCCGCTGTTCCTCGAAGGCGAGGCCGGCGTCGGCAAGACCGAGATCGCCAAGGTGCTGTCGAAGACCCTGGGGCGGCGGCTGGTGCGGCTGCAGTGCTATGAAGGCCTCGACGTCTCGACCGCGGTCTATGAATGGAACTACCCGGCGCAGATGGTCGAGATCCGCATGGCGGAAGCCGCCGGCGCGGTCGACCGGGGCGAGCTGGCGCAATCGGTGTTTTCCGAGAAGTTCCTGATCAAGCGGCCGGTGTTGCAGGCGCTTGAATCCGACGCGACCGGGGCGCCGGTGTTCCTGATCGACGAACTGGACCGGGCCGACGAGGCGTTCGAGGCGTTCCTGCTCGAGGTGCTGGCGGATGCGCAGGTGACGATTCCGGAACTGGGGACGATCACGGCGGCGGAACCGCCAATCACCATCATCACCACCAATCGCACCCGCGAGATTCACGACGCGCTGAAGCGGCGCTGCCTCTATCACTGGGTCGACTATCCGAGCGCCGAGCGCGAATTCGAGATCGTGCGCACCAAGGTGCCGGGGGTCGGCGAGCAATTGACGCGGGAGATCGTCGGCTTCGTGCAGGCATTGCGCGGCATGGAACTGTTCAAGGCGCCGGGCGTGGCCGAGACCATCGACTGGGCGACGGCGCTGACCGAGCTCGACACCGTGGCGCTCGACCCGGCGGTGGTGGGCGACACGATCGGCGTGCTGCTGAAATATCAGGACGACATCGCCCGCATCCACGGATCGGAATCGAAGCGGATCATCGACGACGTCAAGAACAAGCTGTTGCAGGCGGGGTGAGTCATGACGATCGAGGCGCAGCCGCCGGCGATCGAGGCGCCGGCGTCGTCGCGACGGATGCCGGGCGGGCGGCTTGCCGACAACATCGTCTATTTCGCCCGGACGCTGCGGGCGGCGGGGATGCCGGTCGGGCCGGCGTCGGTGGTCGACGCGATCGAGGCGGTGAAGGTCGCCGGCGTGACCCGGCGCGAGGACTTCTACTGGACGCTGCATTCGGTGCTGGCGACCAAGCACGAGCACCATATCCTGTTCGATCAGGCGTTCGAGCTGTTCTGGCGACCGCGCGGGCTGGTGGAGAAGATGCTGGCGATGCTGTCGCCGGTGGCGATGCCTGGCCAGGCGCCGGAGCCGCCAAAGGCCGGCGCGTCGCGGGTGCAGAAGGCGCTGTTCGAGGGGCGGGACACGCCGACCAAGATCGAGCAGCCGCAGATCGAGGTCGACGCCAAGTTCACGATGTCGGATCGGGAGATCCTGCAAAAGCGCGACTTCGCCCAGATGTCGGCGGAGGAGATCGCGCGGGCCAAGGCGGATATCCGGCGGCTGGTGATGCCGGTGGCGATGGTGCGGACGCGGCGGCTGGTGGCGGCGACGAAGGGGCGGCTGATCGATCCGCGCCGCAGCCTGCGGGCGAGCATGCGGGCGGGCGGCGACGTCATCGCGCTGAAGTTCCGCCGGGCGAGGACGGTGCATCCACCGGTGGTGGCGATCCTCGATATCTCCGGGTCGATGAGCCAGTATTCGCGGGTGGTGCTGCATTTCCTGCATGCGCTGACCGAGAGCCGGCGGCGGGTGCATACGTTCCTGTTTGGCACGCGGCTGACCAATGTGACGCGGATGCTGCGGCGCAAGGATCCGGACGAGGCGCTGGCGGAGTGTTCGGCCGGGGTCAAGGACTGGTCGGGCGGCACGCGGATCGCCCCGACGCTGGCGCGGTTCAACCGGCTGTGGTCGCGCCGGGTGCTGGGGCAGGGGGCGATCGTGCTGATGATCACCGACGGGCTGGAGCGCGACGCGCCGGGCGAGACGATCGATCTGGCGCACGAGACCGAACGGCTGGCGAAATCCTGCCGCCGGCTGATCTGGCTCAATCCGCTGCTCAGGTTCGAAGGGTTCGAGGCCAAGGCCGCCGGCATCAAGGCGATGCTGCCGCACGTGCACGAATTCCGCGCCGTGCACAATCTCGACGCGGTCGAGGACCTCTGCCGCTCGCTCGCCGGCAAGGGCGGCGGCCGGGGCGACCCGCGCGGCTATCTGCGGCCGGGGTAGGTCGCGGAGGGGTTCGTCGGACAAGCGCCGCGAGGCTGTCGCAAGCAGGGGGCGCCGTTGATCTCAGGCCGCCGCGGCGACGCCGATCACCAGCCGGCGCCCAAGGGCGGCGAGGGCGGCGGTCAGCGTCGTGAGCCGGGTTGCGTGCATCGGATCGAGAATCCGGCGGATTTCCTTCTCGTCCTTGCCGAGCCTGCGGGCGAAATCGCGCTTGCTCAGACCGGATTCGCCGAAGGCCTCGACAACCGCCAGCTTGGCGGCGACATCGGGCTCGACGTCGATCAGTTCGCCGTCGACGGCGTCGGGACGCGGCAATGGCCGGCCGGCTCGCGCATAGGCCAGCAAGGCCAGCCCGAGCGCGTCGCGCGCCTGCGAACGGGTGTCGGCCGGCCCGACGCCTTCGGTATTTGCCTCCGGCACATCGGGAAAGCTGACAACCGTGACCGCCGGATCGTCGCCGGGCTCCAGCACGGCCCGATAGGCATAGACGCGCATCCTCGGTTCCTTCCTGAGATGCCCCGGCGCTTCAATCCAGCCCGAGGGCCTTGCGGATCCTGGACGCCGTCTTGGAAATCCATTCCCCCGGCAAGCACCACCGCACGTCATGACGGCGGAATGAAGGGCTGGGCGATGCGGTGGAAGGCCGGGAGGGCCTCGCAGGCGGCGGCGTGGGCGGTGAGGGCGGGGAAGGCCGACCAGTCGATCAGGCCGGGATGGGCCTCGCCGACGAAGCGCAAGGCGCAGGCGACGGCGATGTCGGCGTGGCCGAGGCGATCGGAGAACCACCACGTAGTGGCGATGCCGGCGCGCTCGGCCTCCAGCACGGCGAGGACGGCGCCGATCTGGGCACGGCAGCGGTCGATCCAGATGGCCGAGGTCTCGGTGTGCAGGCGCTTCTCGTAGAACAGGCTGACGGCCTTGTCGGCAAGCCCGGTGGCGAGGGCGGCGACCTTGATGGCGCGGTGGCGGGCCGGCTCGGCGGTGGGGAACAGGCGGGCGTCGACCGGCACGAGGCTGTCGAGATAGTCGAGGATGGCGTGGCTCTCGATCAGCACGTCGCCGTCGTCGAGCACGAGGGTCGGGACCCGTACCAGCGGGTTGAACGGGCGGATCTCGGCGACATTGCCGAACACCGACCACGGCCGATGCTCGAACGGCAAGCCGTAGAGTTCGAGTGCGATGCCGACGCGGCGGACGAAGGGGCTGTCGAATTGGCCGATCAGGATCATGGTCTGGCTCCGGTTTCGGCCGAGGCTGACATGGCGGCAGGGGGCGGCGCAATGGCGGCGGGCGCATCGGTGCCGCGCCGGGCACGCGTCAGGCGCATGACGGACCGGGCTTGTCGCCGGGCGGTTGCCGGCGGCCGGCGTCGGCGCGGCAGCGGTCGGAGCAATATCTGACCGCTTCCCAGTCGCGTTGCCATTTCTTGCGCCATGTGAACTGGCGGCGGCAGACGGGGCAGGTCTTGGTCGGCAGATTGGCCTTGTCGACGCCGCGCGGCACGGTTCAACCCTCGACCGGGATCGCGCCGGTGACGGTGATCGCCTCGGGCGTGATCGCGCACAGATAGGCGAGGGCCTCGACGCCAGCGGCGCGGGCGGCATCGAAGGCGCGGCCATAGGCGGGGTCGATGTCGCGGGCGAGCGTCAGGCGGTCGCAGCCGGGATACTGCACCAGATAGACCATGACGGCGCGGTTGCCGGCGGCGACCTCATTGGCCAGTTCCTCCAGATGCTTGGCGCCGCGCGCGGTGACGGCATCGGGGAATTCGGCGCGGTTTTGGCGTCGCATCAGGGTGACGTTCTTGACCTCGACCAGGGCGCGCGGGCGATCCTCGGCCTCGAGCAGGATGTCGATGCGGGAATTGCGGCCGTATTTCACCTCGCGCCGCAGGCTGGAATAGCCGGCGAGCTCGGCGATGGTGCCGTTGCCGATCGCCTCGGCGACGATGGCGTTGGGCAGGCTGGTGTTGAGGCCGACCAGCCGGCCGTCGACCTCGACCAGTTCCCAGGACCAGGCGAGCTTGCGGTCGGGATTGGCGGATTTCGACAGGAACACCCGCGATCCGGGCGTCGCCAGCCCCAGCATCGAGCCGGAATTGGCGCAATGGGCGGTCAGTTCGGTGCCGTCGTCGAGGACGACATCGGCAAGGAAGCGCTTGTAGCGCTTGATCAGCCGGCCGGAGACGAGGGGCGTGGGGAAGCGCATGGGGGTGATGTCCGATCGAAGGGCGAGGGAACTGCAATGAAACGGATAGGCTCTTGCCGAATCCAATCACAGATATAGGATGGCGGGGCTCAGACGGCAGGATAGGCGATGACGCTCGCGACATACAGGATCGGCCCGGCGACGCGGCCCAATATCGTGCACGACAACGGCTTTCTCGACCAGTTCACGCGGCGGGCGCCGACGGTGGCCGACCGGGCGAAATATGCCGGCTGGTGGGCGGTGCTGGAGGGCGCCGAGGCGGTGCAGCGGGTGCCGGGGGCGCCGCACAACGACATTTCCGACGCGCTGGCGGCGTATCGGCACTTCCTCGAGGGTTCCGGCCGGCAGAGAACGTTTTCCTACGAGCGCTATGTCGCCAACGACGCCAGCGGCCGCACGACGCTGAACAACGCCCTGGTCGAGGTTCGCGGCGCCGCGATCGACCTCTATCGGACGTTCCACCTCAACCGGGAGGCGCGGTTCGAGTTCACCGGCTCGGCGCTGAGCGCGGGGTCGAGCAGCGCGCATTTCCCCTATCCGGCGACGGAGAACTGGCAGAAGGCGATCGGAGCGCATAACTTCTGGCTGAGCGGCAGCGTCGAGGTGACGCTTGCCGGGACGACGCCGGAATTCGCGCTGGTGGCGACGCTGCATGCCGAGGACATGTACAACTTCAATCCGGGCGCGGAGGACATCACCACTGGCATCCCGGACGGCGCCAATGGTATATTCGAAGTGACGGGGCTGGCCCGGCAATATCTGAACGTGGCGACGCTGACGCGCTATCTGACCTGGTCGGGGCTGGCGCCGGCAACGATGCAGGTGGCGACCAGCGCATCGCGGTGGGCGCGGCAGGACCCGATGCGGACGCGCCAGCCGGACGACAACCGCCGGATCCGGAACCGGACATGACCATTTCACGCAGACTTCTGATCGGACTGCTCGGCGGCGCGGCCGCCGTGGCGGGCAGCGGCGCGGCGATTTTCTCGGTGGCGGCAATGAACAAGAGCGATGATCTGGCAAAACTCGGGCG
>JAEULV010000108.1 GCA_016793065.1 Hyphomicrobiaceae bacterium | reverse complement strand
CTGGATCGTTTCAGGCAACCTCCGGGCCCCCATGATCTCCTCATTCGACCTGTTCAAGATCGGCATTGGCCCCTCATCCTCGCATACGGTGGGGCCGATGAAGGCGGCGGCGGCGTTTGTCGACGGGCTGGCGGCGCATGGGGTGATCGACCGGGTGGAGCGGCTGGTGGCGACGCTGCACGGGTCGCTGGCGTGGACCGGGCGGGGGCATGCCTCCGACAAGGCGGTGATCCTCGGCTTTGCCGGGTTTCTGCCGGCGACGATCGACCCGGATGCCGCCGACGCGGTGGTCGCGCGGATCGAGGCGGAGCGACTGATGACGCTGAAGGGGGCACGCGACATCGTCTTCGACGCCGGGCGCGACGTCATCCTCGACAAGGTGCATGTGAAGGAGCGCCATCCCAACGCCATGACGTTCCACGCCGAAAGCCGGACGGGCGAGCGGATCGCCGAGGAGGTGTGGTACTCGGTCGGCGGCGGTTTCGTGGTGCGCGACGGCGAGGCGGAGACGATCGGGTCGGACGACATCGCCCTGCCCTATCCCTATCGCTCCGGCGCCGACCTTCTGGCGATGTCGGACGGCAACGGGCTGACCATCGCCGAGGTGGTGATGGCGAACGAGCGGGCGGCGCGACCGAGCGCGGTGGTCAACGCCCATCTCGACCAGGTGGCGGCGACGATGTTCGCCGGCATCGATCGCGGCATGCGGGTCGACGGGCTGCTGCCGGGCGGGCTGAAGGTGAAGCGGCGGGCGAAGGCGCTGGCTGAACGGCTGGAGGCGGACCGGCTGCGCAACCATCGCACGCCGCACGAGGTGATGGACTATGTCAGCCTCTATGCGATGGCGGTCAACGAGGAGAATGCCGCCGGCGGCCGGGTGGTGACGGCGCCGACCAACGGCGCGGCCGGCGTGGTGCCGGCGGTGCTGCGCTACTATCGCGACTTCTGTCCCGGCGCCGACGAGGCCGGCATCCGGACGTTCCTGTTGACGGCGACGGCGATCGGCGGGCTGTTCAAGATGAATGCCTCGATCTCCGGCGCCGAGGTCGGCTGCCAGGGCGAAGTGGGGGTGGCGAGTTCAATGGCGGCGGCGGGCCTGTGCGCCGCGCTGGGGGGCAGCAACCAGCAGATCGAGAACGCCGCCGAGATCGGCATGGAGCATCATCTCGGCATGACCTGCGATCCGATCGGCGGGCTGGTGCAGATCCCCTGCATCGAGCGCAATGCCTTCGGCGCGGTGAAGGCGATCAATGCGGCGTCGCTGTCGCTCCGGGGCGACGGCACCCACAAGGTCAGCCTCGACCACGTGATCGTCACCATGCGCGATACCGGCCGCGACATGCAGTCCAAGTACAAAGAAACGTCACTGGGGGGCCTTGCGGTCAACGTGACGGAGTGCTGAAACCCCGGCCGGAACGGCCGATGCCGAACAGTGAAATCCAGGGAAAAACGGTATGACGGCGACGATTATCGACGGCAAGGCGATCGCGGCGGCGCTGCGGCTCAGGGTGGGCGAACAGGTTGGCCGCTGGAAGGCCGAGCATGGGCTGACGCCGGGGCTGGCGGTGGTGCTGGTGGGCGAGGATCCGGCGAGCCAGGTCTATGTCGGCTCGAAGGCGCGGCAGACGGTCGAGTGCGGCATGAAGTCGTTCGAGCACCGGCTGCCGGCGACGACGTCGCAGGCCGAGCTGCTGGCCGTGGTGGCGCGGCTCAATGCCGATCCGCAGGTGCATGGCATCCTGGTGCAGCTGCCGCTGCCGAAGCACATCAGCGAGAACGCGGTGCTGGAGGCGATCGATCCAGCCAAGGACGTCGACGGCTTTCATCCGGTCAATGCCGGGCGGCTCGCCACTGGCAAGCCGAACCTGGTGCCGTGCACGCCGCTCGGCTGCATCGCGCTGGCCAAGACAGTGCATCCCAGGCTCGACGGGCTCGACGCCGTGGTGGTCGGGCGCTCCAACATCGTCGGCAAGCCGGTGGCGCAATTGCTGCTGATCGAGAACTGCACGGTGACGATCGCCCACTCGCGCTCGCGCGACCTGCCGGCGATCTGCCGGCGAGCCGATATCCTGGTGGCGGCGGTGGGGCGGCCGCTGATGATCACCCGCGACTGGGTGAAGCCCGGGGCGACGGTGATCGACGTCGGCATCAACCGGATCGATGCCAGCGGCAAGTCGAGGCTGGTCGGCGACGTGGATTTCACCGGGGTGATGGAGGTTGCCGGCGCGGTGACGCCGGTGCCAGGCGGCGTCGGGCCGATGACCATCGCCATGCTCCTGAACAACACGGTGACAGCCGCAGCCGGCATTCACGGGCTCGAGGTGCCGAAGCTGTTCTGACCGGCGCGACGGGCCGCGACAGGCCCGGGGCGGCCCGTTTTCCGACCCCGGGTTTTTCGTGAGGCATCAATGCGTTTTATCGGTTTGACCGTCTGCGCCCGCGACAGGTCGCTTCGCTTGTATAAATTGACGAGTTGCAACCAAACGAATTGCGCGCGGTTTTGACTATTTGCCGAATTTCGCCAATATCGCCGTAATCCTGTCGCTTTTACGACAGCGGATCGGGTGTGATCGACGACGATCAGGTCGCATCAGAACAATTCGATAGCCCGCGACTGTCGCCTGCACGACAGGTGTCCAATCGGCAACGGAGAACCCGGCATGAATGCTCATGTGGCCACCACCCACACGGTCGGCTTCGTCCTGGTTCCGAATTTTTCGATGATCGCCTTCGCGTCCGCCGTCGAGGTGCTGCGGCTGGCCAACTATGTGACCAGCACCGATTCGTTCGCCTGGAAGCTTTACTCGCCCGACGGTCATCCCGCCCATGCCTCGAACGGCATCATGGTCAATGTCGATGGCGGCTACAAGGATCTGGGGCCGCTGCCGGAAGTGCTGGTATGCGGCGGCAACGGCATCGAGCATATCGACCTGAAGGAACTGATCCCGCGGCTGCGCAAGCTCGCCTTCTATGGCGGTTCGATCGGGGCGATCTGCACGGGCAGCTATGTGCTGGCGAAGGCGGGGCTGCTCAACGGCTACCGCTGCACCATCCACTGGGAAAACCACGACAGCTTCAAGGAACAGTTCCCGGATATCGACATCACCCAGGAACTGTTCGAAATCGACCGCAACCGCTTCACCTGCGCCGGCGGCACGGCGGCCGTCGACATGATGCTGGCTCTGGTTTCGGCCAAGAAGGGTGCCTCGATCGCGGCGCTGATCACCGACGAGATGATCCATCACCGCATGCGCGAGAGCCATGAGCGGCAGCGGATGGAGCTTCGCTCGCGGCTCGGCGTGTCGCATCCCAAGCTGCTGGCGGTGATCGCCGAAATGGACAAGCGGCTGGAACATCCGCTGTCCTGCGCCCAGCTCGCCAAGTTCGCCAAGCTGTCGCCGCGCCAGCTGGAGCGGTTGTTCCAGCGCTATCTCGACACCACGCCGACGCGCTACTATCTCGGCCTGCGGCTGGAGCGGGCGCGGCACCTCTTGCGGCAGACGTCGATGCCGATCCTGTCCGTGGGGCTCGCCTGCGGCTTCGTCTCGGCCTCGCACTTCTCCAAGTCGTATTCCGAGCACTTCAACAAGACGCCCTCGGACGAGCGGCGCGGCACCCGCAACCAGACCGTGGCGAAGCCGCGACTGGTCGAGCAACCTTCGGTGGAAGTGGCGTAAGCGACGGTGGCGGGGTTCGGCGCAAACGAAAAACTCATTTCCCCATGCAATTTTGACCGGTGCGGCGGACCGCGAAGGTCGCGACAAGGCAAAGAGATGTCCGCGCCGCGACAGCTTGGCCTGACGGGACATCGGAAGTTCGAAGTGAACAACAATAGGCGCCCGGCAAACCCCAAGCCGCGCCGACGCAAGGACCAGGAACCATGGCCGAAGGCGATCTCGATCTGAATTCGCTCTCCGACGACGAACTCGTCGAACAGATGTGGGACGACCTCTATGACGGGCTCGGCCCGGAGATCGAGGAGAGCGTCAACATCCTGCTCGGCCGCAACTGGACGCCCTACGACATCCTGACCAAGGCGCTGGTCGAGGGCATGCGCATCGTCGGCGTCGATTTCCGCGACGGAATCCTGTTCGTGCCGGAAGTGCTGATGTCGGCCAATGCGATGAAGGCCGGCATGGTGATCCTGCGGCCGCTCCTGGCCGAAACCGGGGCGCCGAAGGTCGGCAAGATGGTGATCGGCACGGTCAAGGGCGACATCCACGACATCGGCAAGAACCTGGTGACGATGATGATGGAAGGCGCCGGCTTCGAGGTGATCGATCTCGGCATCAACAATCCGGTCGAGAACTATCTGGCGGCGCTCGAGGAGCACCAGCCGGAAATCCTCGGCATGTCGGCGCTCCTGACCACCACCATGCCCTATATGAAGGTCGTGATCGACACGCTGAAGGAGAAGGGGCTGCGCTCCGACTACATCGTGCTGGTGGGCGGCGCGCCGCTGAACGAGGCCTTCGCCGACGCGGTCGGCGCCGATGCCTATTGCCGCGACGCGGCGATCGCGGTCGAGACCGCCAAGAGCCTGATCGCCAAGCGCCAGGGCTACGCCCGCGCCAGCGCCTGATCGTCTCGACACCTTCGTCATCGCATTTCCAAACGGGCCCGCATCGACACCGATGCGGGCCCGTCGGCGTTCGCAGAGCGGCAATATCGCGATCGGGCATGCGTTTAGACCGGGTCGCAGCGAAGACGTGCAAGTGCCTCTCGGACTCCCTGCAAGTGTTGCGATGCAATATAAGGTGACGATTTGCGCAATCTCAATGCGGACCGAACGTGCCGTCGGCAGAATAATTCAAGTCTATTTTGGGGATCCGTCTGAAAATGGGTCGACGTCGCGTCCGGGAGCGAGGCGATGTCGGGGTTATATGACTAAGGTCTGACATCACGAAGTAATTCAATTGCGCCTATTGACACGATATAGGTAATGACTCAAATTGCAGCATGCTCTAAATTAGAGTGAACTAAATTTTGATCCCAGCATCGAAGGACGGGGGCGTCGGACACACGCTTCGTCGCGATGGCGGTGAGGGAGCCGTCGGGATCGGAGGGAGGAAATAGATGTCCGACTTGAAGACCGAACTGCTGAACGGGGTGGATGGCGACCGCCGCCGGTTCATGGCGATGTTTGCCGCCGCGGCTGGCGCCTCGTTGCTGCCGGCGGGCGCGGCTTCCGCCCAGAAAGTGTCGACCAAGGCCAAGATCGTCATCGTCGGCGCCGGCGCGGCCGGTATCTCGACGGCGGCGCGCCTCTTGTCCGGGCTCGACGGCGCGGACATCACCATCGTCGATTCCAAGACCGAGCACTGGTATCAGCCGGGCTTCACCCTGGTCAGCGCCGGGTTGAAGTCGGCCGACTATGTGCGGATGCCGCTCGACAGCGTGATGCCGAAGGGCGTCACCTGGGTGAAGGAAGGCGTCGCCGAGATCGACCCGGACGGCAAGAAGATCGTCACCGACACCGGCAAGGCGATCACCTATGACTGGCTGATCGTCGCCGCCGGACTGAAGCTCGACTATGAGGCGATCGCCGGCATGGACGTCAAGCAGATCGGCAAGGACGGCCTTGCCTCGGTCTATGCCAGCCCCGACGCGGCGGTCGCCTCCTGGCAGGCGATGTCGAAGTTCGCCGATACCGGCGGCGTCGGCCTGTTCGGCCGGCCGGCGACCGAAATGAAGTGCGCCGGCGCGCCGCTGAAATACACCTTCCTCACCGACGACGAACTGCGCCAGCGCGGCAATCGCGGCAAGGCCGAGCTCTTCTACTGCGCCCAGAACAAGGGCCTGTTCTCGGTGCCGATCGTCTCGGAAAAGGTGCGGATGCTGTTCCTCGATCGCGGCGTCAAGGTCAATTACGAGCACGTGATGACGGCGATCGATCTCGGCCGCAAGGTCGCGACCTACAAGACGCCGACCGGCAATGTCGAACTGAAATACGACTTCTGCGCCGTGGTGCCGCCGATGCGGGCGCCGGACGCGGTGCGCAAGAGCCCGCTCGGCTGGCGCGAGGGTCCGTGGGCGAATGACGGCTGGATGGAAGTCGAGCGCAGCAACCTGCGGCACAAGCGCTATCCCAACGTCTTCGCCGTCGGCGACGTCGCCGGCGTGCCGAAGGGCAAGACCGCGGCCTCGGTGAAGTGGCAGGTGCCGGTGGTGGTCGACCACGTCATCGCCGCGATCGCCGGCAAGGAGTCGAAGGAGGTCTACAACGGCTATACCTCCTGCCCGCTGATCACCCGCAAGGGCCGGGCGATGCTGGTCGAGTTCGACTACAACGACAATCTGGTGCCGTCGTTCCCCGGAGTGATCGCGCCGCTCGAGGAGCTGTGGATCACCTGGGTGATGAAGGAGGTCGCGCTGAAGCCGACCTATATGTCGATGCTGCGTGGCATGGCCTGAGACGGGGAGGAACGATCCATGAAGGAAATCTCGCTTGCGACCCTGATCTCGGTGTTCACCGAAATGATGGGCTTCTGGTTCTGGGTGCTGATCGCGTTTTCGGTCATCGGCCTCATCGCCATCCTGTTCGTGCTGGTCAAGGAACGCGGCCTGAAGGCCACCCGGTTCGTCAGCTCGGAACTGGTCGGACTGTTGTCGGGCTTCGTCGCGATCTGGATCGCGCTGACGGTGACGCAGTCGAGCCTTGCCGATATCGGCGGGCCGATCGACTGGGTGCTGATGGTGGTGATCTATGTGCTCGGCGCCATTGGCGGCACCATCGGCGCCTATGTGGTGCAGGGCCTGTTCAGCTCCACCTCGAAGGGCGACAGCCCGGCGGCATGAGCGGCCCGACGGCGCGAACCTGAGTGACCGACCAGCCCCGCGGATCGACGATCCGCGGGGTTTTCGCGTCGTGAATGGTCGAGATACGACAGCGGAGGTCGCGCCTGCCGCATCGCCTGGCCTGGCAATGGCGGCACACTTGCGGGATACTACGGATTGGCCCTCCCCCGCGCGATCGGACCCATGAGCGAAATCCCGAAAACCCTGGTCATTGCCTGCGGCGCGCTGGCGCGCGAACTGGTCGCGGTCGTCGACATGAACCGCTTCGAGCATCTGGCAGTCACCGCGCTGCCGGCGATCCTGCATAACCGGCCGGAGAAGATCCCGGGCGAGGTGCGCCGCAAGATCCGGGCGAACAAGGCGAAATATGCCAGGATCGTCGTGCTTTACGGCGACTGCGGCACCGGCGGCCTGCTCGACGCGATGCTGGCCGAGGAGGGCGTCGAGCGGATCGACGGCGAGCATTGCTACGCGTTCTATGCCGGGCTCGACACGTTCGCCGCCATGCACGAGGCGGAAATCGGCACGTTCTACCTCACCGACTACATGGTCCGGCATTTCGACCGGTTGATCTGGAAAGGTCTCGGGCTCGACCGCTATCCGCAGCTGTTTGCGACCTATTTCGGTCACTACACCCGGATCATGTATCTGGCGCAGCTGCCGGACGCGGCGCTCGAGGCCAAGGCGCGCGCGATCGCCGAGCGGATGAAGCTGCGGTTCGAGATGCGCGCGACCGGGCTCGGCGGCATCGGCGGCTTCCTTGAACCGATCAACGCCGGCTGAACCCGGCCGACGCGCCGAGGGCGCGGCCCTTTTCCCCCCATCCCCCGCGAGGCAAGTCATGTCGCAGATCACCATCGTCTATTGGCGCGATATCCCGGCGCAGGTCATCGCCAAGGCGGGGCGCACCGCCGCCAAGCGGGAATTGCCGCTGCGCTTCACCGAGGCGATCGACATGGCGGCGATGCGCTCCGGCGCCGCCGGCACAGACGACTACCTCGCCGACTGGCGGCGCGGCAGCCCCGAACCGTGCGGCGGCGACCTCGAAGCCGAGGCTTCGGCGCTCGCCGCCAAAATCGAGGCGGAATACGACAAGGAGCGACTGAAGGCCCTGGTCGACAATGGCGGTCGAAACGGTTGATCCGACCGCGCCGAGGCGGCCCGGACGGACACCGGCAGACCCTCCCGACGGGGCACGACAGCCCCGAGCCAGCGAGCCCGCGATGCGCACACCCGCCGCCTTCGAAGCCTCCGGCAAAAAGCCGCGAGACGCTTCGAAATTTGCCCTCCGCTTCTGGGCGATCCGCCATTCGCGCGGCATGGAGCGTCTTTACGACCGGGTGGAGAAGATCCTGATCGGGCTGGCGCCGCTGATGCGCAAGATCGGCTGGGAGCGGCTGGAGGCGCCGGTGGCGCTGGTCGAGAAGGCGGTGAAGTCGACGCTGTTCGATTGCAAGATGTGCGGCCAATGCACGCTGTCGTCGACCGGCATGTCCTGCCCGATGAACTGCCCGAAGGGCCTGCGCAACGGCCCGTGCGGCGGCGTGCGCCAGGACGGCCATTGCGAGGTCTATGCCGAGATGCCGTGCGTCTGGGTCAAGGCGTGGGAAGGCAGCCGGGCGATGGCCGAGGGCGAGACGATCCGCAACGTCCAGACGCCGATCGACCACCGGCTGAAGGGGCGTTCGAGCTGGCTCGCCGTTGCCCGCGACAAGTCCGACGAGGGGGCGCGCCCATGAATTTCCGTCCGCACCCCGACGATATCGGCGAAAATCCGTGGGATCCGTTGCCGGATCTCGCCGGCCACACCTCGCGCGGCCGGCTGGAGCGGGTGTTGCGGCGGGGCGAGTTCGCGGTGACCGCCGAGCTCAACCCGCCGGATTCCGCCGATGCCGAGGATGTCTACGACCGGGTGAAGGTGTTCGAGGGCTGGGTCGACGGCGTCAACGCCACCGACGGCTCCGGCGCCAATTGCCACATGTCGTCGATCGCCATCTGCGCGCTGCTGACCCGGGCCGGGTTCTCGCCGATCCTGCAGATCTCCTGCCGCGACACCAACCGCATCGGCATCCAGGGCAATGTGCTCGGCGCCTCGGCGCTGGGCGTCAACAACATCCTGTGCCTGACCGGCGACGGGGTGCAGACCGGCGACCATCCGGAAGCCAAGCCGGTGTTCGACCTCGATTCGACCTCGCTGCTGGCGACGATCCGGCGGATGCGCGACGACAGGCAGTTCCTGTCGGGGCGCAAGATCACCACGCCGCCGCGGGTGTTCATCGGCGCGGCCGAGAACCCGTTCGTGCCGCCCTACGATTTCCGCCCGGTGCGGCTGGCGAAGAAGGTCGCCGCCGGGGCGCAGTTCTGCCAGACGCAGTATTGCTACGATATCCCGCGGCTGAAGCAGTTCATGACCATGGCGCGCGATCTCGGCATCACCGAGAAGTGCTTCATCCTGGTGGGCGTCGGGCCGATCGCGTCGGCCAAGACCGCGCGCTGGATGCGCTCGAACGTGCCGGGCGTGCACATTCCCGACGCGATCATCGACCGGCTCGACAAGGCGGAAAAGCCCAAGCTCGAAGGCAAGAAGCTCTGCATCGAGCTGATCCAGCAGATCCGCGAGATCGAGGGCGTCTCCGGCATCCACATGATGGCCTACCGGCAGGAGGAGGCGGTGGCGGAGATGGTGCGCGATTCCGGCGTGCTGAAGGACCGCAAGCCGTGGTCGCGCGACCTGCAGCACACGGCCTTCAACCTGCAGGAGCGGGTCGAGAGCAATCTGGACAAGACCACCCACCAGACAATCGAGTGAAGGCCGGCGGATGACGACGGGCGGCGCGGCCTTGACTCCTGGCGGCGCGGCGAGCAGCAACAGTGCCGAGTTCGATCAGTCGGCGTCGCATATGCGACAGGAAGCACTGATCGCTGGCCTAAAGTGTCGCAACAGATAAAATCCTCAAGGACAGATCCATGACCGAAACCGTCATCACGTCGGAAAAGCGCAAAGTCATCATCGGCTTCGAGCACAAGTTCGTCATGATCGGCGAACGGATCAACCCGACCGGGCGCAAGCTGCTGGCCGAGGAAATGGCGCGGGGCGACTATAGCCGCGTGGTGGCGGATGCGATCGCGCAGTTCGAGGCCGGGGCGCAGATGCTCGACGTCAATGCCGGCATTCCGCTGGCGGACGAGCCGAGGATCCTGGCCGAATGCGTCAAGCTGGTGCAGGAGACCGTGCCGCTGCCGCTGTCGATCGACAGTTCGATCGTCGCGGCGCTCGAGGCCGGCCTTGCCGCCTACAAGGGCAAGGCGCTGGTCAATTCGGTCACCGGCGAGGAAGAGCGGCTGGAAGTGGTGCTGCCGCTGGTGAAAAAGTACGGCGCCGCCGTGGTGGCGATCTCCAACGACGAAAGCGGCATTTCCGAGGATCCGGACGTGCGCTACGCCGTTGCCAAGAAGATCGTCGAGCGCGCCGCCGATTTCGGCATTCCGCGCGAGGACATAGTCGTGGATCCGCTGGTGATGCCGGTTGGGGCGATCAACGATGCCGGGCGCAAGCTGATCTATCTGCTGCGGCGGCTGCGCGAGGAGCTGAAGGTCAACACCACCTGCGGCGCCTCGAACTTCTCGTTCGGCCTGCCGAACCGGCGCGGGCTCAATGCGTCGTTCCTGCCGATGATGATCGGCGCCGGCATGACCTCGGCGATCATGAACCCGCTGCACGCGGAAGACATGCAGGCGATCCTCGGCGCCGACGTGGTGATGGGCAACGATCCGAACTGCATGGCGTGGATCAAGAAGTTCCGCGAGCCGGCGCCGGAAGGCGCGGCCGGGGCGGCCGGCGAGGGTGGCCGGCGCGGCGGACGCGAGAGCCGGCGGCGGGCGTCGGTCTGATCCGGAACAATCATCGCGAGATGCGCGGGGCCGCGACGAGTGGGCCTCGCGCATCGGCTTGCTGCGGCCCGGTCGGGGTTGGGTCGGATCGGGTCTGCGAAGTTGATTGACAGTGTTTCCTTTGGGTTGATATATTTTCCTTAAATGAAAACGCCTTCCTGAGAAATCCGATGATTCAATCGGATTTTGGCGCTTGCGCGTTTATCGGTAATGGGGCTAAGGCCTCGTCGACATTTCCTTCCCCGGCCGCTCGCGGCCAAAGACCTGAAGCACGGACCCATGGCGAACGAACACTTCATCCTGCGCGCGAGCTGCCCCGACCGTATCGGGGTCGTCGCGGCGATCGCGCAGCGGCTGGCGGACGACAAGCTGTTCATCACCGAATCGAACCACTATGGCGACCCCCATACCGGCCGCTTCTTCATGCGGACGGTGTTCGAGGCGACCCAGGGCAACTTTTCCCGCCGGGCGTTCACCGAGGCGTTCCAGCCGGTCGCCGACGCGTTCAAGATCGACTGGGACCTGACCGACGCGCGGGTGAAGCCGAACGTGCTGCTGATGGTGTCGAAGTTCGACCATTGCCTCAACGATCTGCTGTACCGCTACCGCATCGGCGCGCTGCCGATCTCGATCCCGGCGATCGTGTCGAACCACATGGACTGCGCCAAGCTGGCAGAGCAGCACGGCATTCCGTATTTCCACATCCCGGTGACCAAGGACACCAAGGCGGCGGCGGAAGAGCGGCTGCTGGAGCTGGTGGCCGATACGCGCTCGGATCTCGTGGTGCTGGCACGCTATATGCAAGTGCTGTCGAACGAGTTGTGCACCCGGCTCTCGGGCAAGGCGATCAACATCCACCACTCGTTCCTGCCGAGCTTCAAGGGTGCCAAGCCCTATCACCAGGCGTTCGATCGCGGCGTCAAGATCATCGGCGCCACCGCCCACTACGTCACGCCGGATCTGGACGAGGGGCCGATCATCGTCCAGTCGGTGGAACCGGTCACCCATGCCACCACCGCCGACCAGATGGTGGCGATCGGCCGCGACATCGAGGCGCGGGTGCTGGCGCAGGCGGTGAAGCAGCACGTGGAGAAGCGGATTTTCCTCAACGGCCATCGCACCGTGGTGTTCGGCTGAGGACGCGGAGGCGGCAACCGCGCTTCAGGCGCTGAGATCGAGAGCGATGCCGGCGGCGGTCAGCGCCGCCAACACCTGAGCCATGGTATGCTCCGGCGTGCCGGAAGCGTCGATGCGCACCCAATCGATCGGGCCGAGATCGTAGGCCTCCTGGGCGCGGGCGACGTCGGCGGTGGCGTCGGAGGCATCGCCCCGGCGGCTGTCGATGCGGGCGAGCCGGGTTTCGAGCGGCGCCGTCAGCCAGATGCCGACAAACGGTGCCTCGACCTCGCGGGCGACGGCCTCAATGCCGGCGCGTTCGCCGGCGCGGGCGAAGACGGCATCGGCGATGACGGCGCGGCCGGCGGCCGCCGCCGTGCGGCAACTGGCCTCGATCATGCGATAGATGCGGGCGGTGGATTCGGGCGTATAGGCCGAGGCCGGCAGGCGGTCGGTCATGGCGACGCCGGCATCGATCTTGCGATGGGCGTCGGTGCGCATCAGCACGGCGCCGGGGCATGGCAGCAGGTAGCGGCCGAGTTCGATGGCGATGCGGGTCTTGCCGGTGCCCGAAAGGCCGCCGATGGCGACAAAGCCCGGCTGCACCGGATCGAGATAGGTTTGCGCCCGCTCGAAATAGGTTTGCGCTTCCGTCTCGATCAATGCGCGTTCGGCCGGCGCGGCGAGCGCCAGCCGGGCGGCGGCGACCTTGGCGCGGATGGCGGCGCGCAGCATCAGGAACAACGGCATGGCCGCAAGGCCGCCGATGATCTGACCGGTGAACGGCACGACCGTCGTGCGCTCAAGGCTGGCGCGCTGGCGGCGGCCGAAGGCTCCGAGGTAGAGATTGAGCACACGCGACGCCAGCAGCCGATGGCCGCGCACATGGAGGTCCATCACCAAGAAGGCGAGATCGTAGAGCACATCGCCGGTGGCGATGCTGTCGTCGAACTCGATGGCATCGAACAGCACCGGCGTGGCATCGATCATGGCGATGTTGCGGGCATGGAGATCGCCATGCAGCAGCCGGCACAGGCCGAGCCGGCCGCGCTCCAGCAGCAGCGGCGTCATCCGCGCCAGCCATTCGCGCGCGGCGCGGTCGAGTTCGTTGACGGCATGGGCCGGGAACACCTCCGGCCATTCGCGGAAGGCCTGGAGGTTCTGGTCAAGGTAGCGGTCGACGTCGCGCAGCCACAGATCGGCGTCGCGCTCGGGCGCGGCGAGATGGGCCTCGGCAATGGCCTCGCCGAGGCGGGCGGCGAGATCGAACGGCGTCGGGTTGGCGGCGAGCCAGACGTCGAGCGTGGCGCCATCGGGGAAGCGGTGCATGCGCAGCAGCCAGTCGACCGGCTGACCGTCGCCGGCGATGGACAGGCGGCCGTCGGCCGCGCGGGTGATGGCGACCACGTCGCGATAGATCATCGGCGCGGCGGGGTGGTTGATCGCCAGTTCGCGGTAACAGGCGGCGCGGCGCAGGGCCGGCGTGGTGTAATCGAGGAACGGGTAGCGGACGCCGCGCTTCAGCTTCAGCGCGGTGGCGCCGGCGAGCACGACGACGGCGGCATGCGTGGTGATGAAACGGGGCTCGACGCCGCCATGGGTGGCGGGATCGGCGAGAAAGGCCAGGACGTCGCGTTGGTCGTCGACGAGGTGCGGATCGCTCAAGTCATGGTTCATGGCGGATTCCACGACTGGTGTTCGAGCCCGGCGGCGTTGCGCTTTGCCACGCAAACACCGCGATCGGAGAGCTGGCCACGATCGGCGCCCAGCGTCTGCCTCGGCGGTCGTTACGTCAAGCCCGACAAAGGCGACCCGGATGCGGCAATCGGCCGAGCCAATGCCGCATCGCGGGGCGAGCGTGACAGCCGAGGCCGATCCTGCCTGACGAGCAGGATAGGAACAAAATCCCGCTACGTCATTCCCCGAGATTCCGCAGGACATTCGACCGCAAAGCCGATCGTGACATTGACGCGCATCAATGCCGGGCCGGCGGCAAGGGTGTCGGATGAGACCGTCGCGGATGCGTCGGCGCCTGGACGCCTCGCCCCTTGAAGGGGCGGGCGAGGGTTGTTTTGATGCAGGTCGCGGATGAACGGTCGCCAACGGCCGAACTGCCATGATGCCCGGCGGTCCCCAAGGGCCGGCACGGGCACGGAGGATTGCAATGGTACATCTTGGACTGAAGAAGATCAGGCTGAACCTGGCGCGGACCAAGGCATTTCCCGGCGGTTCCAACCGGCATGGCTATGAGTTCACCGCGCCGCTCGACGCCAGCAACCACATCGACGCCACCGCGTGGAAGCAGCATCGCGAGCATTGCCGCGTGCGGCGGTTCTGGGAAGGCGAGAAGGACGATGTCGGCCATCTGGTGCATCGGCCGGGCGGATCGTGGGCCTTCGTCTACGACATCGCCGGCGACGAGGACGCCGAGGCCGGCTATCGCTTCGGCAGCCATCCGTTCGTGGTCGGCGAATATGTGTCGATCAAGGACGAGGACGGCGAGCTCAACACGTTCCAGGTGGTGACCGTCATCGACGTGTGAGGTCGACGGGCCATCGACACGGCGACGCACC
This sequence comes from Hyphomicrobiaceae bacterium, assembly GCA_016793065.1. Classification (GTDB taxonomy): domain Bacteria; phylum Pseudomonadota; class Alphaproteobacteria; order Rhizobiales; family Ancalomicrobiaceae; genus JAEULV01. Next base: position 32,607 of record JAEULV010000108.1, on the reverse strand, counting down.
GTTGCCATGGCTGCCGATCCGCGCTCCCGAACCGGGCGCGTGGATCGCGCGGCAGGCTTTGGCGCGCGCCTGCTCACCGGGAGCAACCCGATGACGAAACGTCCGACGATTTCAGGGGGCTTTGTGGCGAATGGTACACTCGGGTGGACTCGAACCACCGACCTTCGGAGCCACAATCCGACGCTCTAACCAACTGAGCTACGAGTGCACGGGCTTCAATCGGCGCACACATACTCACGAACCGCGGCGGATGCAAGTAGGTTTGCGCCCGAGGGGCAAATTAAGCGGCGGCGGTGGAAAACTCACTGACGCATCGCGATCCGCCGATGATTTCAAGTGTGGGATCAAGCGATTGCCGGGCGCCCCCCGGCGGTTCCGGTGCAGCGTGGCGGCGTATCGCCGGCATGCGAAAGGCCCGGATTGCTCCGGGCCTTGATGTCAACTCGATCCGGCCGGCGCGGAAGGCGCCCGGCGGGGAACCGATCAGCTGGCCTTGACGGTCTCGATCGCCTTGGTGACGGCGTCCTTGACCGGCTTGGAAGCGTCGGTGGCGACCTTCTGGACGGTCTCCTGCAGGTCCTTGACCTGGGCGGTGCAGGTGTCGAAGGTCTTGCGGGCGAAGGCGGTCTGCAGCTCGACGGCGGCGGCGACGCTCTTGACGGCGAAGAAGTCCTTGGCGAAGGCGAACAGAGCGTCGCTGTTGGCCTTGACGGCCTCGAGCGCCTTGGCGTTCAGCTCAAGCGCGCCAGCGCGGCTGACTTCGTAGGTGTCCTCGACGACATCGGTGGCTTCCTCGAGCGCGGCCTTGGCCTTCTCGTAGGCAACCTTGGCCTGCTCGACGCCCTTCTCGGCGATCTCGGTCACGGCAGCCGGGATCTCGAGCTTGTCGAGGCCGTCAACCTTCGGGATCTCGAACTTCGGCATCTCGAACTTGGAGAGGTCGAACTTCGACATGTCGAAGCCCGGGACGTCGAACTTCGGCAGTTCGAACTTCGGCAGCTCGAACTTCGGCATTTCGAAAGCGAAAGCAGCCGGCGACGAAGCGGCCGGGGCGGCCTCGACAGCCGGGGCCGGGGCCGGGGCAGCGGCCGGAGCCGGAGCGGCAACCGGAGCCGGAGCAACGGTCTCGACGACCGGAGCGGCAACCGGAGCCGGAGCGGCCTCGACGACGGCGGCGGGAGCGACGGTGGCGGCGGCGGCGGCCTTCGGGGCCTTCTTCGGGGTCTTGATCTCAGCCATGGGGTCCTCACAGGCGGGATGGATGAGACATCACCTGAGCGTGACCGGGACATCCGGACAGCCGAGCCTCATCGGAATTCTTGGGCTGGTCATACCAAAAATTATGTTGCGACGCAACATGAATATGGCAGCGCACAATGACGCATCCTGACCTAAAGGCAGATGGTGACATAAACAGCACGGTTCGCCGACGGTCCGATGACACGCGGCGAAATTGCCTTGCGAATGTCCGGGCAAAAGCAAGAAACCGGCTTCGCTCTGGGGCGAAGCCGGTTTCTCAAGTCAACGACCATGATGGCTCGCTACACGGATCGCGCGCAATTCAGCGCCGGCGAACCGGACGATCCAATCAGACCTTGATGGTGGCGGCGGCGTCGGCGGCGGCCTTGGTGGCGGCGTCCGACAGAGCGCGGGCCTGCTCGCCGAGGGTCGACAGCTGGGCCTTGAGGAAGTCGTTCTGGAGGGTGAACACTTCCTGGAGGGTCTTGGCGCGGGCGACGTTCTGGGCGAACGAGAAGGCCGACGCGACGTTTTCCTCGGCGAAGGACAGGGCCTTCTTGTTCAGCTCGGTGGTGCCGGCCTGAACGGTGGCAGCCGAACCTTCAACCTTCTCGACGGCCTTCTGGGTGGCGGTCAGCAGGTCTTCGAAGGCCTTCTTGGCCTGGCCGACGCTCTGCTCGGCCATGGTGCGGACCTGTTCCGGGATTTCGAAATTCGGGGTGGTGCCAGTCATGGTTGTCTCCTGATGCGGCAGGCCCTGGCCCGCCATGGCGTCGGCTGCAAGCGCGGGAACGGCGGCAAGGATGCCGGATCGCCTCACGAGGGAAGGCCAACGCCTGCCTCCCCGATGGGCAGGTATCTAGCACGGGCTATTGTGCGGTGCAACATAAATGGTTCGGGTACGGACTTATCCTGACAATCCATGCGGCCCGCGACATCGCGGCGATTGGCAGGGGCGCCCCGACCCGATTAACGTAAACACCGGAAGGCGCGGCGGTTTCCGGGGGGCGCGGTGGACCGGCGGCGGGAATGGCTTTATTAATGGGCTGTTAAGACGGCCGTTCAAATCCGAACGGTCGATTGTATCGCGTTCGGCACCGCCCGTTGGCGGGTGCCGGTTCCGGTTCCTCAAGTGGGCGACGTCGTCGCGAGTGCCATGGACGACAGGACAAGCTCTCTGACCCGTTTCTTGCGCGTGCCGATGCTTGCCGCGCTGATGGGCGATGCCCGCCCCGCCCTCATTCTCGGCGGTGACGGAACGACCCTGCTCGGCGCCAATGTCGCCGGGGCGCGGCGATTCGGACTGAACAGCCTCGTGGACGCGCTGGGCCGGCCGCTGGCCTTGCCCACCGCGATCGCACGCCACATCGCGGCGCAGGCGAGCGCAACCGGCGAAACGGCGCGAACCGGACTGGTCAGCTATCGCGCCGGCATCAGCACCGCGGTCGAGCCGGTCGAGACCCGGGGCGTGACGCTGGCCGATGGCAGCCGCGCCGTGTTGGCGCAGTTTGCCGCCGCGAAGGCGGCGACCGGGTTCAGCCCGGCCGACATCGAGGCGCTGCTGGGCGGCGGACTCGAGACCTTCACCCGCGAGCCGGAACCGGTGATCGCCCCTGTCGCGGCGCCCGTCGCGCCGGCGGCAGCGCCGGTCGCGCCGCGTCCGGTCGCCGTGCCGGTCGCGCGCAATGGCGTTCTTGATCTCGACGCGCTGATCGCCAGCAGCCGGGGTGGGCTCGAGGCAAATTTCTCCGACGCCAGCCTGTTTGCGTTCACGCCGGTGGCGACCGACGAGTGGTCGGACACGATCGTCGCCGCGACGCCGGCGGCGGCCGTTGCCGAGGTTGTGGCCGAGCCGGTCGAAGTTGTCGTCGAGACCGCAGCCGCCGGCGATACCGCGCCGACCGGGCGTGTCGAGACGATCGAGGCGGAGGTCGAGGGCTTCGGCGATGATTTCGCCGACGCGACCACCGTTGCCGGTGAAAGCGCCGATGAGGCGCCGGCCGAGGCCGATACCGAAAGCGTCGAGCCGATCGAGACGACGGTCGCACCCGAGGAGATCAGTGCGGCGACGTTGACGACGCCGGCAGGCATCGCGGCGATCGCCGAGGTGGCCCCGGTTGTTGAGGAAGCCACCGAAACGCTCGACACGTCCGGCGCCGACATTGCGGCGACGGTCGAGGCTGCCACGGACGAGGCGGGCGAGATTGCCGCCTCCGTGGAGGCGACCGGGGGCGCGACGGTGGAGACGGTTACGGCCGAGATCGAACCGACGGTTGACGCCGTGCCCGCGGCGCCGATTGAAACCGAAGCGGCGGCGGCCGAGGCTGTCGCAGAGGCACCCGACGTGGCGACGCGCGGCGCGGCTTCGCTCGCGACCGCCGTCGAACCGGTCGAATGGCCGGCCGAGGTGATCCCGTCGGCGCTGGTGGCGCAGCCGGGCACGGCGACGGCCAAGCCGGCCGCCATTCCGTCATTGTTCGCCGGGGCTGCCGGAATTGTGGCGGCTGCTGGCGTGGCGGGTTCCGCCATCGCGTCGCCGGCGGCAGTCGAAGCGCCGGCGATGGCCCCTGCCCCGGCGGCCGACGCCGACGCTAGGGAAGCGGTGGCGGCGTTTGGCGCCCTGCATACCCACGAGGCGGAAGCGGACGCGGCGTTCGACGATCATCTCGGCGAGGCGATGATTGACGTCGAAATGGAAGACGCCGAGGCGACGCACGAGCCGGAGCCGGATGAGGATTATTCCGTCGTCGTTTCCGATGGCGATGCTTGCGATGCGGGCGCGGCGACCGAGGTCAACACCGTCGGCGGCGAGGATGCGGCCGTCGACGCCGCGAGCACGGCCATCGCGCCGGTTGCCAAGGTCGAGCCGGAAGCGCCGGCGTGGCGGCGGGCGCAGCCGCACCGGTTCGTCTGGCAGATGAATGCCGAGACGGCGTTCACGCTGGTCGGGCCGGAGCTGGCCGAGGCAGTCGGGGCGAGCGGCGAGCATCTCGGCGGGTTCCGCTGGACGGAAGTCGCCGACGCGCTCGGCATCGACCGGGACGGCGTCATCGGCGAGGCGCTCAAGCGCAATGCGCCGTTCAGCGGCAAGACCGTGCTGTGGCCGGTGCAGGGATCGGACTGGCGGGTGCCGGTGGATCTGGCGGCGCTGCCGGTGTTCGGACGGTCGCGGCAGTTCGACGGCTATCGCGGCTTTGGCGTCGCCCGCACGGCTGACGCGACCTATGTGCCGGATGACGGCGAGGACGAGGGCGGTCCGGACGATGATGGCCCGCGCGGATCGGGGCCGGGCGGCTCCGGATCGAGGGATCGCGGGCCGGAGACCGGCGGCGGGGCCGGCATGATCGCGGCGGTGACGGCGGCCGGCGCCGGCGCCGTCGGGCTGTTGGCGGCGGAGGCCAAGGCCGAACCGGTCGAGGGCGAAATCGCGGCAGAGACCGAGGTTACGGCGTCGGATACCAGCGTCGAGGCGGTGGCGTCGGTCGCGGACGAGGCGCCGACGACAACGGCGGCAATGGATGCGGCGCAGCCGAAGACCGACGACGCGACGGTCGCGGCAGCTGACGAGATCGCGTTGGGCACTGTCGCGGCTGACGATACGTCCACCTTCGAGCAGAACCGCGAACCGGCCGGCACGGCGGTCGACGAGGCTCAGGCCGACGCGGCGATGCTGGCGGAAGCGGGGGCGTGGGATCGGGACGAGCCGGCGCCGCCGGCCGTCGCGCATGATATCGACACATCCGAGGCGCCGGTGACGGTCGAGATCGAACCGGCGCGGGCGGAAGCGCTTGACGCGTCGCTCGAGTCGGGGGATGCCGACCCGACGCTGGAACTGGCGGCGCTCGGGTACGACGCCGAGGCGGCAACCACCGACGAGGTGGCGACGGTTGCCGACGCGGCGGGCGTCGACAACGGGAGCGCCGAAGAGGTCGGCATCGAGGCGTCGAAGACCGACGTGGCGGTTGCCGAACCCGTGCATGACGCGGCGACAGAACTTGAGGGCGATTTCGACGCCGAAGCCGAGGAACTGGCGACGGAAGTGGCGCCGTTGGCGGCGGAAGCGGTTCTGCCGGCCGGCGAGATCATGCCGCAGGGCAAGGGCGGCTCGCTGCTCAATCGCTTCGACACGCTGACGGCGGCGATGACGCCCTTCGTGCGCGAGACGGCGGAAGCCGAGCCGGTCGCTGAGACGGCCGAGGTGGCGACGACCGCGACGGTCGAACCGGCCGGCCTGATCGGCGCAGTCGACGAAAGCGCGGCAGAGCCGGCGGCGGTCGAGGCTACCGAAGCGGCTCCGACTGCCGAGGCGGAGGAAGCGGCGGCACCGGCTGTCACCGACGCCGACAAGCCGGATGCGGCGCAGGCGATCGTCGAGGCGCCGAGCGCCGATATCGTCTTCGTCGAGCCGGCGCCGCGCGGGCCGAACCAGGTGCTGTCGGTGCAGGGGGCGAAGATCCTGCCGGTGCGACCGAAGGCGGATGCCAAGATCGTGACGCTGCCGAGCGTTGCCCGGCGGGCGACGGAAACCGCCGGCGGCCTCAGCGGCACCGAACGGGATGCGTTCCGGCAGATCGCCAAGGCGCTGGGCGCGCGGATCGAAGGCGACGACGCGGCAAGGCCGTCGCCGGCAAGCGACGGCAAGGGCGGCGGCGACGGCCGCTCGGGTGGCGAGACCAAGGCGGCCCTCGCCGCGCCGGCCGGCGAGACCATGGTGAGCGAGCCGGTCAGCCGGCTCGACGCGCCGGTGGAAGCCAAGGCCAGCCCGCAGCCGCAGCATTTCATCCCGGAGGAACTGATCGCCGCGCCGAGCGAGGCGGCGACGCGCGAGGCGGCGCTGCTCGAACAGCTGCCGCTGGCGGTCGCGGTGATCAAGGGCGACGCCATTTCGCTGGCCAATCGGGCATTCCTCGACCTGCTCGGCTATGCCGACGTCGCGGAGCTGGAAGCGGCCGGCGGGCTTGATTCGCTGTTTGCCGGGCCGCATGCGCTGAAGGCCTGGGGTGGCGATCCGTCGCTGAAGCTGGTGCCGGCGCTGGCCAAGGACGGCCGGGTCGTGCCGGTCGAGGCGACGCTGAAGAAGATGGGCTGGAACGGCTCGTCGGCGCTGGTGCTGTCGCTGCGCGAGCCGCCGAAGCCGGCCGAACCGGCGACGCCGGCCCCGGTCGCCGTCTATGACGATCCGGAAGCGCACGAGCCCGAGGCGCTGATCGCTGCCCGGTCGCGGGTCGCCGAACTGGAGGCGATTCTCGATACCGCCACCGACGGGGTGATCGTGCTCGGCGCCGACGGGCGGATCGAGGCGGTCAACCGCGCCGGCCAGGCGCTGTTCGGCAAGGACGCCGAGCACATGGTGGCGCGGCCGCTGACCGACTTCCTCGCCCCGGAAAGCCATCGCTCGGCGCTCGACTATCTCGACGGGCTCGCCCGCAACGGCGTCGCCAGCGTGCTGAACGACGGGCGCGAGGTGATCGGCATCGCCCATGGCGGCGGCATGGTGCCGATGTTCATGACCATCGGCCGGCTCGGCGGCGGGGCGGAGCGGGCATTCTGCGCGGTGCTGCGCGACATCACCCACTTCAAGAAGGCCGAAGAGGATCTGACCACCGCCAAGCATCACGCCGAGCAGGCGAGCCTGCACAAGTCGGATTTCCTCGCCAAGATGAGCCACGAGATCCGCACGCCACTCAACGCCATCATCGGCTTTTCCGAGGTGATGATGGAAGAGCGGTTCGGACCGGTCGGCAATGCCCGCTACAAGGACTACCTGAAGGACATCCACGGCTCCGGCACGCACATCATGAGCCTGGTCAACGACCTGCTCGATCTGTCGAAGATCGAGGCCGGCAAGATGGAGCTGAAGTTCGAGGCGGTGAACGTCAACGATATCGTGCGCGAGAGCGTGGCGTTGATGCAGCCGCAGGCTAACCGCGACCGGATCATCATCCGTACCAGCCTGCCGTCGTCGATGCCGCGCGTGGTGGCGGACGAGCGCTCGATCCGGCAGATCGTGCTGAACCTGCTGTCGAACGCGGTGAAGTTCACCCCGGCCGGCGGGCAGGTGATCGCCTCGACCCAGGTCGAGGAAGGCGGTCAGGTGGCGCTGCGCATCCGCGATACCGGCGTCGGCATGAACGAGGAAGAGGTCAAGTCGGCGCTGCAGCCGTTCCGGCGGCTGCACACCAGCCGGATCAAGGCGTCCGGAACCGGGCTCGGCCTGCCGCTGACCAAGGCGCTGACGGAAGCCAACCGGGCGAGCTTCGTCATCCGCTCGACCGTCAATCAGGGCACGCTGGTGGAAATCGTGTTTCCGACCAACCGGGTGCTGATGAGCTGAAAGCGCCCGACGCGCACCGATGCAAGGTCGGCCGCGGGGAACCGCCGCCGGCCTTTATCGTTTCCGGCAGGCTCCTACAGCTGCGGCACGATGATCAGCCGTTCGACCGGGTCGCCGGCGACGAAGTGCTGGTCGACGATGGCGTCGATGTCGGCCTCGGTGCGCGGGGTGTACCAGATGCCCTGGGGATAGACGACCATCAGCGGGCCGGCGCGGCAAAAGCCGAGACAGCCGGTGGCGGTCAGCGCGATCGCCGGGTTGGCGAGCTTTTCCAGCTTGACCTGCAGGTAGTCCCAGAGCGGACGGGCGCCGGAGGTCATGCAGCTGCCGCGCGGATGGCCGGCGGGACGCTGCTGATAGCAGGCGAAGACGTGGACGTTGAAGACTTGCGGAACTTCCAGGGTCATGGGCGATCTCCGGATCGTTGATTGGAATCGCTCCAATCAAGACCCGTGCCGGCTTGGCCCCCGGCTTGCTTTTCCCGAGGGCGAAAGCGGCAAACTCGCTCAAATCGGGGAAAAACAATGACCGAGCCGGCGCTGAAGGGCCTCACCGAAACCAACGCCCTGATCAATTTCGGCGATTTGCCGACGCATATCGACGAAATGCTACAATCCGGCGTGGCGCTTTACCGACAGGACCGGGCCGCGGCCGACGCGATGTTCCGGGCGGCGCTGGCGGCCGATCCGAGCGTGCTGCCGACCTATTTCTGCCTCGCCAAGATCCACACCTATTCCGGCGCCCTCGACGCGGCGCTGACGGCGGCGGAGGCGGGAATCGCCGAGGCGGCGCGGCAGATCGGCATCGGGGCGGATTTCCGCGCCTGGAGCCCGGCGGACGTTGCCAATGGCGCCGATCCGAACGGGGCGACGCGGTTCGCGCTCTACATGATCAAGGCGCTGGCCTTCATCCACCTGCGGCGCAACGAGCCGGCAGAGGCCAACGCGGTACTCGCGCAGCTGGCGCGGCTCGGCTGGCTGGAAGCGGTCGGCGGGCACGTGGTGGCGGAACTGGCGGGCGCCAACGGCTGACAGGACGCGCGGCGGCGCGGGTCGGGCGTATTCCGGGGGCGTTGTTCCGGGGGCGCACAGATGCCACGGCTGCCTTGCCGAAATAGGCGCTTCCGATCGGCCAGCGGACAGGTCATGTTAGGCGATGCCAATCACCAATGTGGAGCCGATCTTGGACCCGTCCTGCCGTCGCGGCCTGTTTGCGCCAACCGAGCCCTATCATGTCGGCCGCCTGAAGGTCAGCGCGCTGCATGAGATCTATTTCGAGCAATCCGGCAACCCGCACGGCAAGCCGGTGCTGGTGGTGCATGGCGGCCCCGGGGGCGGATCGAGCCCGGTGATGCGGCGGTTCCACGATCCGGCCGACTACCGGATCATCCTGTTCGACCAGCGCGGCTGCGGCAAGTCGACGCCGCATGCCGAGTTGGAGGAAAACACCACCTGGGATCTGGTCGCCGACATGGAGCGGATCCGCGAGCATCTGGGCATCGACCGCTGGCAGCTCTATGGCGGCTCGTGGGGGTCGACGCTGTCGCTTGCCTATGCCGAGACCCATCCGGAGCGGGTGACGGAACTGCTGCTGCGCGGCATCTTCACGCTGCGGCGCAAGGAATTGCTGTGGTTCTATCAGTCGGGCGCCGATCATGTGTTTCCGGAGGCGTTCGCGCCCTATCGCGAGCTGATCCCGCCGGACGAGCGCCACGACATGATCGCCGCCTATCGCCGGCGGCTGATCGATCCGGACCGGTCGGTGCAACTGGCCGCGGCCAAGACCTGGAGCACATGGGAAGGCTCGGCGCTGTCGCTGCTGCCGGACCCGTCGCGGGTGGCGGCATTCGCCGAGGATGACTTCGCCATCGCCTTCGCGCGGATCGAGAATCACTATTTCACCCATCGCGGCTTTTTCGAGCGCGACGACCAGCTGCTGGCCAATGCCCACCGGATCGCCGACATCCCGGGGCTGATCGTGCATGGCCGCTACGACATGTGCACGCCGGTGTTCATCGCCTGCGACCTGCACGCGGTCTGGCCCCGGGCGGATTTCCGCATCGTGCCGGATGCGGGGCATACGGCGATCGAGCCGGGAATCGTCCACGAAATCGTCACCGCCAGCGAGAAGTTCAAGACCTATCTCGGCTAGCCCGGCCGCGTGCCGAGCTGGGAATTCGGCGGAAGCGGAAATCGGCGGCTAGGCTTTCCGTCGACCGTGGTTCGGCTCTATTCTGGCTTACGACCTTCAATCGGGGACCCGATACGCCGTGACCTTCAAGCTCGACCATGCCGCCTTTGCCGCCGAAGCCGTGGCACCGGAAACCCAGGACCTCAACCTCGACATCAGCTACAAGCTGTCGCGCCTGCCGGACCAGTGGTCGTTCACGCCGGCCTTGGTGCGCGAACGGCGCCGCGCCGGGTTCGGGCCGTTTCCGCTGGCGCGCAAGTCGGATCGGGCGGAGACGATCCAGATCTTCGGCTCGCACGGGCCGATTGACCTGCGACTGATCCGGCCGGCGGGACCGATCGCCGGGGTCTATCTGCATATCCATGGCGGCGGCTGGACGCTGGGCGCCAGCGACTACCAGGACCCGATGCTGGAGGCGATCGCCGACGCCAGCGGGCTGGCGGCGCTGTCGGTCGAGTATCGGCTGGCGCCGGAAAATCCCTATCCCAAGGGGCCGGACGATTGCGAGGCGGCGGCGCTGTGGTTGATCCGCGAGGGGCTGGCGCGGATCGGCGGAACGAAGCTGGCGATCGGCGGCGAAAGCGCCGGGGCGCATCTGTCGGTCGTCACCTGCCTGCGGCTGCGCGACAAGCACGGGTTGACGCCGTTTTCGGCGGCCAACCTGATCTCCGGCTGCTTCGATCTCGGGCTGACGCCGTCGGCGCGGCACTGGGGCTACGAGAAGCTGGTGCTCAACACCCGCGACATCGAGATGTTCGTGCGGCATTTCCTGCTGCATGGCGGCGATACCCGGGACCCGGACATCTCGCCGATCCAGGCCGATCTCACCGGCATGCCGCCGGCGCTGTTTTCCACCGGCACCCGCGATCCGGTGCTCGACGACAGCCTGTTGATGGCGATGCGCTGGGTCTCGGCCGGGTCGCCGGCGGAGCTCGCCGTCTATCCGGGCGGCTGCCACGTGTTCCAGCTGTTCGATTTCCCGATGGCGCATCGATCGATCGATCGCTGCGGGGCTTTCCTGAAGGCCGCCATCGAGACGGAGTGAACCGGGGACGACTTAACCACTTGCCGAATTGATGTCCGGTTGCGGCCGGGAACGGCCGCAAATGCCGTCAGTGTGGCCGAACTGCCGTTGATCGGCGGCGCGATTTGGGGTTAGACACGGTCACGCTGTCGCCGCATTGCGCTTGCAGACACGCTATCGGTATTTCGAGCGTCGCGCTCGCCGGTCGTCCAATCGGTTGGGCGCGGTTCAGCGCGAGCCAAAGGGTTGAGAAGGTCGATCGATCATGAACCTGTTGTCCGCCAAGAGCGTATTGACTGCCTCGATCCGCGTGCTCGCCGTTTCGGCCGCCCTGGTCGCCGGCGAAGCGAGCGCGCAGCAGACCCCGCCCGAATCGGCTCCCGCTCCGGCGTCGATCGCCATCCAGCCGCCGGTGGAAGTGTCCGGCGCGGATCAGGCGCCGTGGATCAAGGTTTGCAATAACGATCCGGCGCTGAAGAAGGAAGTCTGCCGCACCGGCTACGATCTGCGCAGCGCCGGCTCACAGAACCTGATCGCCTCGATGCTGGTGATGGACAATGCCGGGCCGAAGCCGAACAGCTTCCGCCTGCTGCTGCAGGTGCCGAACAGCCTGATGATCCAGCCGGGCCTGAAGGTGAAGGTCGACGAGGACAAGGAACAGGACGTCAAGTTCGCGATCTGCTTCCCGGAAAACTGCCTCGCGGCGATGGACGTGGGCGAGGCGCAGATCACCCGGCTGAAGAGCGCCAAGACGTTCAAGATCAGCGCCGTGCGCGAGAACAATCAGGGCGTGACCTTCATTGTGCCGATGACGACGTTCAAGGCGGCGATCGAGGGCCAGGCGACGCCGGCCGAGGAAGTGCAGAAGCGCGACGCCGAGATCCAGCAGAAGGCGGATGACACCGCCAAGACGATGGAAGAGCGTCTGCTCGAGGCGCAGCGCAAGGCGCAACAGGCGCAGTGAGCCGGGCCCCGGGCGACCTTGCCCGAGACGTCAAGCAACCGACAGCAAGAGCCGGCCCGTCATGGACGCGCCGGCTTTTTTCTTGGGTGCGGCGGTTTCTGGGTCCAGCCGTCTTCTGGGCCTAGCCGGCGTTTCGTTGCGCCAGGATCTGGCCGAAGATCGCCCGCAGCGCCGCCGGCTTCACCGGTTTGTTGAGCAGTTGCACGTGCTTTTCGCGGGCGTCGTCGCGCACTTCCGGACTGCGGTCGGCCGTGATCAGGATCGCCGGCAAGTCGGAACCGAAGGTCCAGCGCAGCTTGCGGATGGCATCGAGGCCGGTGCCCTGGTCGAGGTGATAGTCGGCGATGACGACATCGGGGGCATGACCGCTATCGGCCAGCGCCGCGAGGGCTTCCTGTACCGATACGGCCGGGATCAACGCACAGCCCCAGCCGGTCAGCAGCGTGCTCATGCCGTCGAGGATCTGCGGGTCGTTGTCGACGGCGACCACCTTCAATCCGGCGAGGTGGGTGGCACCGGACGCCGCCGGGGCCGGGGTATCGGCTTCGTGGACCACCGGGGCGGCCGGCACGACCGGCAGTTCGACGAAGAACCGCGAGCCGGAGCCGACCTTCGACGCGAGCCCGATCTGGTGGCCGAGCACCCGGCCAATGCGATCGACGATCGACAGGCCGAGGCCAAGACCGCGGGCGATGCGCGCGCCTTCGTCGAGGCGCTGGAATTCCTGGAACACCTTGAGCTGCTCTTCCGGGGCGATGCCGACGCCGGTATCGAGCACCTCGACCGTCGCCTTGCCGCCGTGGCGGCGGACGCCGACCAGCACCCGGCCGCGCGGGGTGTACTTGATCGCATTGGAGATTAGGTTCTGCAGCAGGCGGCGGATCAGGCGGCGGTCGGTGCGCACGGTGACCGTTGACGGGACAATGCGCAGTTCGATGCGGCGCTCGGCGGCGATCGGCTCGAACTCGACCTTCAGGCCTTTGAGGATATCGCCGAGGTTGACCGGGGCGACCTCGGGCTTCAACGCACCGGCATCGAGGCGGGAAATGTCGAGCAGCGCCGAGAGGATCTCCTCGACGCCGTCGAGGGAGGCATCGACATTGGCGGCGATGGGGGCAAGCGGGGTTTCCCGGGTCTTCTCGACGAGGCTGGTGACGTAGAGCCGGGCGGCGTTGAGCGGCTGAAGAATGTCGTGGCCGGCGGCGGCGAGGAACTTGGTCTTGCCGAGATTGGCCTCGTCGGCCTCGAGCTTGGCGCCCGCCAGTTCCTCGTTGAGGCGGGTCAGTTCCTCCGTGCGCTCCTGGACGCGCCGTTCCAGCGTCTCGTTGGAGCGGGTCAGCTGATCGGCGGCCTGCACCCGCTCGGTGACGTCGGTGAAGGTGACGACGATGCCGGCGTCGGGCATCGGGCTGGTGCGGACTTCAAGAATGCGGCCGGAGGAGACCAGCCGCTCGTTATAGCTTTCCTTGCGCACCACAAGCCGGGCAAGGCGGTTCTGCACGATGGTTTCGGCGTCGCCGGGGCCGAACTCGCCACGCAGGGCCTCGAAGCGCATGATCGCGTCGATGGTGGTGCCGACCTGGGCGAGGGACGGCGGCAGATCGAGCAATTCGCGGAATTGCCGGTTCCAGCAGATCAGCCGCATGTCGGGATCGAACACGCCGAGGCCCTGCTGCACCTGATCGAGGGCGGTCTGCAGCAGGTCGCGATTGTACTGGATGGCGGCGGAGGCGTCATCGAGCAGGCGGATCGCGGTCTTGGCTGAAGGGTCGCGGCGCTTGACCAGCAGCGACAGCACCAGCCGCGACGAAGCGGCGCCGATCGCCGCTGCCAGCAGCTGTTCGGCGAAGCGCAGCAGATGGATGTCGGCCGGCTGGGCCGCCTCGAGGCGAATGTTGCGGGCGGAGGCGTAGTCCTCGAAGGCGGCGCGGGTGCGGACGTCGCCGAGATAGCGGGCGATGGTGGTGCGCAGGTCGTCGACGGTGATCGAGGTCCGCCACAACTTGAAGGCGGGCGTCGGCGCCAGGTCGGTCGGGACGAAAATGTTGGCCTGCAACCGCTCGATCGGCTCGGGCATGCGCGACAGCGAGACGAGCACGAAGGCGAGGGTGTTGAAGAACAACGACCAGAACACGCCGTGGGTCAGGGTGTCGAAGTTCATCGAGAACAGTGCCGTCGGCCGGATGATCCACAGACCGAATGGGCCGTCGGCGAGGATGTCGGTGGAAATCAGCCCTGCCTCGACGAAGGCGGGCAGCAGCAGGGTGTAGGCCCAGAGCAGGAAGCCGGTGACCATGCCGGCGATGGCGCCGCGGGCGGTGCCGCGCCGCCAGAGGAGGCCGCCGAAGAAGGCCGGGGCGAACTGGGCGATCGCGGCGAAGGCGATCAGGCCGATTTCGGCGAGGGCGGCGGCATCGGCGACGAGCTGGTAGTAGATGTAGGCGAGCGCCAGAATGCAGAAGATGGCGATGCGGCGGACGGTGATGAGGAACTGGCTCATGTCGACCGGCTCGCGGCCGAGTGCGGCGCGCCGGCGCAGGACGATCGGGACGATCACTTCGTTGCAGACCATGATCGACAGGGCGACCGAGGCCGAGATCACCATGGCGGTGGCCGCCGACAGGCCGCCGAGGAAGGCGAGGATGCCGATGAAGTGGGCGCCGCCATGCAGCGGCAGGCGCAGGACGTAGGTATCGGCATCGATGCCCCGGCCGAAGATCAGGAGGCCGGCGACGGCGATCGGGATGACGAAGACGTTGATGGCGATCAGGTAGGTCGGGAAGATCCAGCGGGTGCGGGAGAGTTCGGTGCCGGTGTTGTTCTCCACTACCAGCACGTGGAACATGCGCGGCAGCAGCAGGATGGCGAAGAACGACAGGAGCGACATGACCAGCCAGCTGCCGCCCGACAGCTCGCTGCGAAACACCGCCGCCACCAGCGGGTTGTCGAGGGTGCGGGCGACCAGGTCGTTGGGGCCGTCGAACATGACGTTGACGACATAGATGCCGACGGCGATGAAGGCGGCGAGCTTGACGATCGACTCGACCGCGATCGCCAGCATCAGGCCGTTCTGGTGCTCGGTGGCATCGGCATGGCGGGTGCCGAACAGGCAGGCGAACACCGCCATCAGCACCGCCACCACCAGCGCGACGTCGGCGCTGAACGGAGCGGGCGGATTGAGATTGACCCCCATCTCGAAATAGGACGCCATCACCGCGACCGAGACCGAAACCGCCTTCAGTTGCAGCGCGATATAGGGAACGATGCCGATGAAGGCGATGAAGGTGACGACGGCGGCGACGGTCTGGTTCTTGCCGTAGCGGGCGGCGATGAAGTCGGCGATCGAGGTGATGCGCTCGGCCTGGGCGAGGCGCACCACGCGCTTGAGGATGCCGAAGCCGGCGGTGAACATCAGGATCGGGCCGACATAGATGGCGAGGAAGTCGAGCCCCTGGACGCTCGCCATGCCGACGGAGCCGAAGAACGTCCACGATGTGCAGTAGACGCCGACGGACAGCGCATAGATCCACGGCCGGCCGCGAACGCTGGCGAGGTGGGAGCGCGGCTTGGGGATCGCCGCCTGCCGGTCGGCCCAATGGGCGACGGCGAACAGCAATCCGATATATGCGAGCGCGATGACGATAACGCTCCAGCCTTGCAGCATGCTCGTGGTTCCGCCACTGTTGTCCGCCGGGGCCAATGCCGGCTCGTTCGTTGCCGGAAGTCGAGCACGTTCGCCCGGCGAAGTCCATGTCCGACGCCGCTGTCCGACGGTCTTGTCGATGCGGGCGGGAGGCGCGGCGGGGGCTTTCGGGGCGGCATGGGGTATCCGGCGCGGGAGGCGCCTCAGGCGATGGGCTTGTTCGATCTGTTCCGCCGGCGCCCGCGCATCGGCGATGTCGAGGCGACCGTCGCGTTCGTCCGCAGCCGCGCCTCGTTCCTGGTGCAGAAATGCGTCTGGGAATATGCACGCGCCCGTGCCGGCACCAATTGGGAAAAGCTGTTTCACGAGGCCGAGTTCAAGGCGGCGATCGACCTGGCGACGTGGTCGAACCTGCCGCTGGCGCTGGCCTATTTGATGGAGATGATCGAGGGCGAGGCGCGGGCGCGGGTCGCCGGCGAGCGGACCCGGTTGACCGAGGGCGTCGTCATCGTGGCCGAACAGGCGGTCGCCGGCTTTGCCCCGCCCGACAGCGCCGCCCGGGCCTTTGCCGGCGAGGCCGCCGAGATCGGGCCTCGGCTACGGCGGGTGGCGCTCGCGGCGGTGAAGCCGGTGCGCGACATTCCGCTCGCCAGCCACGGCGAGTTCATGGGGCGGCTGCCGATCCATGCCAGCCTCAGGGCGCTCGATGCCGAGCTGGTGCGCAACAATCTGCGGCTCTTCCTCTGCGGCATCCATGCGGAGTGGGTGAAGGCGGCCGATCTCGACGCGGTTGCCGCCGCGCTGGTGGATCTGGGCCGGCGCGAGACGGCCGATCGGTGAGTTTGCGGGTTCCCTGCCCGAATGAAAGTGCTACAAGGTGGCACCGCCGCGCCGATCAACCGGTTGCGGCGGCTTTGTTGTTTTCGCCAATCGATCCCGCCGCCGCGGCGCCACGCGCACCCGGCGCAGTCCTTCGAGAGTACGCATCATGACCGCAGTTTCGACGCTCGCATTCGATCCCGCCCTCGTCGCGGCGGCCGGCCGCTCCAAGGCCTGGCCGTTCGAAGAGGCGAAAAAGATCGTCGAGCGGCTGAAGCGCCAGCCAAAGGACGTGGTGCTGTTCGAGACCGGCTACGGCCCGTCCGGCCTGCCGCATATCGGCACGTTCGGCGAAGTGGCCCGCACCACGATGGTGCGGCATGCCTTCAATGTGCTGACCGAGGGCAAGATCGCCTCGAAGCTGCTGTGCTTCTCCGACGACATGGACGGCATGCGCAAGGTGCCGGACAACGTGCCGAACCGCGACCTGCTCACCGCCAACCTCGGCAAGCCGCTGACCAAGGTGCCGGACCCGTTCGGCGAGTTCGAGAGCTTCGGCCATCACAACAACGCCATGCTGCGGCGGTTCCTCGACACGTTTGGCTTCGACTACGAGTTCGCCTCGTCGACGGACTATTATGCCGAGGGCCAGTTCGACGACATGCTGCTGCGGATGCTGGAGCGGTACGACGCGGTGATGGAGATCATGCTGCCGACGCTGCGCGACGAGCGGCGGCGCACCTATGCGCCGTTCCTGCCGGTGCATCCGGAGACCGGCGTCGTCATGCAGGTGCCGATCGAGGAGCGTAATCCGGCCAGGGGCACGATCGTCTGGAGCGACCCGGAAACCGGCAAGCGGTTCGAGACGTCGATACTGTCGGGCGGCTGCAAGGCGCAGTGGAAGCCGGACTGGGCGCTGCGCTGGGCGGCGCTCGGCGTCGACTACGAAATGTCGGGCAAGGACCATATCGACAACGTCAAGACCTCGGGCAAGATCTGCCGCGCGCTCGGCGCCGAGCCGCCGGAGGGGTTCAACTACGAACTGTTCCTCGACGACAAGGGCGGCAAGATCTCCAAGTCGAAGGGCAATGGCCTGACCATCGACGAGTGGCTGACCTATGCCTCGCCGGAGAGCCTGTCGCTGTTCATGTATCGCGAGCCGAAGGTGGCGAAGAAGCTGTATTTCGACGTCATTCCGCGCAATGTCGACGAATATTACCAGTTCCTTGATGCCTACAAGCGCCAGAGCATCGACCAGCAGGTGTCGAACCCGGTCTGGCACATGTTCTCGGGCAACCCGCCGGTGGTTGACGTGCCGGTGTCGTTCTCGATGCTGCTCAATCTGGTTTCGGCGTCAAATGCGTCGAATTCCCAGACGTTGTGGGGCTTCATCACCCGCTACATGGCCGGCGTGACCGCCGAGAACCATCCGGAACTCGATCGGCTGGTCGGCTACGCCTTGCGCTACTTCGCCGATTTCGTCCATCCGCAGAAGACGTTCAAGCTGCCGGACGAGACCGAGAAGGCGGCGCTGGCGGATCTCGACGGCCGGCTGGCGGCGCTTGCCGCCGACGCCGATGCCGGCGTGATCCAGGATGCGGTCTATGAGGTCGGCAAGGCGTTTCCGGCCTATCAGCAGGTGATGAAGGACGGCAAGACCGGCGTCGGCCAGGCGTGGTTCAACGCGCTCTATCAGGTGCTGCTCGGCGAGGAACGCGGGCCGCGCTTCGGCTCGTTCGTGGCGCTCTACGGCATCGCGGAGACGCGGGCGCTGATCGCCAAGGCGGTTTCGGGCGAGCTGGCGGCGGAACACGAGGCCTACAAGCTGTCGATCGCCGACCGCAAGGGCATCGCCATGTCGGCGGCCTGAGCCGTCGGCGCATCGATCGGAAACGAGCATGGGGGCGTCGGTCGCGGCGTCCCCATTGTGCTTTCAGCCCCTCAGCGTTGCGACGTCCGCCAATCCGGCGCGACGTGGACCGGCGCAATGGAGCGGGGCAGCGACGGCTTGCCGAGGATGATGTCGGCGGCCTTTTCGCCGATCATGATCGTCGGGGCGTTGAGATTGCCGTTGGTGATCGACGGCATGATCGAGCTGTCGACGACGCGCAGCGCCTCGACGCCGATCACCCGCGTCTGCGGATCGACCACGGCCAGCGGATCGGCGGCCGAGCCCATCCGGGCCGAGCATGACGGGTGATAGGCGCTCTCGACCTTGTCGCGGACGAAGGCGTCGATCTGCCCGTCGGTGACGACGTCGGCGCCGGGCTGGATCTCGCGGCCGCGATAGGGGGCGAAGGCCGATTGCGCGAAGATCTCGCGGGTGAGGCGGACGCAGGCGCGCATTTCCTCCCAGTCGTCGGGATGGCTCATGTAGTTGAAGCGGATCGACGGCTTGTCGGCGGCATGGGGCGAGGTCAGCCGGACAAACCCGCGCGACTTCGAGCGCATCGGCCCGACATGGGCCTGGAAGCCGTGTTCCGAGGCCATGGAGTTGCCGTCATAGGTGATGGCGGCCGGCAGGAAGTGGAACTGGATGTCGGGGTACTCGATGCCGGCGCGGGAGCGGATGAAGCCGCAGGTCTCGAAGTGATTGGTGCCGCCGAGGCCCTTGCCGGTCAGCAGCCATTCGACGCCGATCAGGCCGCGCGGGATCAGCCCGAGCTTGGAATAGAGCGTGATCGGCTGGGTGCAGGCGACCTGGAAATAGAATTCCAGATGATCCTGCAGGTTCTCGCCGACGCCGGGGCGATCGGCGACGACGTCGATGCCGTGCGCCCGCAGCTCGGCGCCGGGGCCGATGCCGGAGAGCTTCAGCAAATGCGGGCTACCGATCGAGCCTGACGACAGGATCACCTCGCGGGCGGCGCGGGCGATCTGGCGGCGACCGCCGATTTCATATTCGACGCCGACGGCGCGCTTGCCGTCGAACACGACCCGATGGGTCAGGGCGCCGGTCAGGACCGTGAGGTTCGCCCGCTTCATCGCCGGCTTCAGATAGGCATTGGCGGTGGACCAGCGCTGGCCGTTGTGGACGGTCATGTCCATCCGGCCGAAGCCTTCCTGACGGAAGCCGTTGACGTCGTCGGTCTCGGCATAACCGGCCTCGACGCCGGCCTGGACGAAGGCGCGGTAGAGCGGATTGCGCAGCCGGCCGTAGCTGGTGTGGAGCGGGCCGTCGCCGCCGCGATAGTCGTCGCCGCCGGCGGCGCGGGTTTCGGCGCGCCGGAAATAGGGCAGCACGTCGGCATAGCCCCAGCCGGCGGCGCCCTGATCGACCCAGCTGTCGAAGTCGCGGGCGTGGCCGCGAATGTAGACCATGCCGTTGATCGACGAGGAACCGCCGATGACCTTGCCGCGCGGCACGTGCAGACGGCGGCCGCCGAGGTGCGGTTCCGGCTCGGTTTCGTAGAACCAGTTGTACTTGCGGCTGTTCATCGGGATCGACAGCGCCGTCGGCATCTGGATGAAGATCGACCGGTCGGACCCGCCGGCTTCCAGCACCAGAACCCGGTTGGCCGGGTCCTCGCTCAGGCGGCTTGCAAGGACGGAACCGGCGGAACCGGCGCCGACGATGATGAAATCGAATTGGGGCATGGGATTCCCGGGGGGTGCTCAGGGGTGGACCGCGCGGCGACGCAAACCCGCCGCCGCGCGGTCTCGATCAGGCGCGAAGCCGCAGATTGTCGGGGTCGTAGGGGCTTTCCGGAATGACGATGGCGCGGTGCTTCCTGCCGAGGATGACGACATCGAGCTCACTGCCGACCTCACCCAGATCCGGACGGACCATGGCGAGGGCGATCGACTTGCCGATGCGCCAGCCATAGGTGCCGTTGGTGACGCGGCCGACCAGTTCGCCGTTCTTGAGGATCGGCTCGGACCCGCGGGCGTCGCAATCGGTAACGTCGAGAACTTCCAGCGTGACGAAGCGGTTCTTGAAGCCGCGTTCGCGCCAGGCGACCAGGGCGTCGCGGCCGATGAACGCGCCCTTGTTGGGGTGGACGAAGCGGTCGAGCGCCGATTCATAGGCCGAATACTCGATCGACAGTTCGCGGCCAATCAGACGGTAGGACTTTTCCACCGACAGGGACGACATGGTCTTGATGCCGAAGGGGCGGATGCCGTAGGCGGCGCCTTCCTTCATGATCAGGTCGAACAGATAGTTCTGCGTCTCGATCGGATGATGCAGCTCGAAGCCGAGTTCGCCGACGAAGTTGACGCGCAGGAGCCGGGTCTCGGCCCAGCCGATCGACACGGTCTTGCCGGAAAGCCAGGGGAAGGCGGCATTCGACAGATCGGTGTCGGTCAGCTTCTGCAACAGCTCGCGCGAGCGCGGGCCGGCAACGACCAGCACGCCCAGCTGGGTGGTGACCTTCTGCAGGTCGACCGAACCGTCGCGCGGCCGCAGCTTGGTGAGATAGTCGAAATCGTGACGCTCCATGGCGCCGGCGGAGACGAGGTAATACTTGCCCTCGCCTTCCTTCATGATGGTGAACTCGGCGCGGACGCCGCCGTTTTTCGACAGCATGTGGGTCAGCGCGATGCGGCCGGTCTTTTTCGGCAGCTTGTTGGCGACGAGTCCGTCGAGCCAGGCTTCGGCGCCGGGGCCGGTCACCTCGAACTTGGCGAAGGGCGACATGTCCTGCAGGCCGACCGCGTCCATCACATGGCGGCATTCCTCGCCGACATACTTGAAGTAGTTGGAGCGGCGGAAGGACCACTTCTCGCGCGGCGGCTTGCCGTCGGCGGGGTGGGCGGGGTGATTGTGGTTGAGGAGCACGTCCTCGAACTTCTTGTCCTCGGCGGTCAGCTCATAACCCTTGGGGGCGAACCAGCCCGGACGCTCCCAGCCGAACACGGTACCGAACACCGCGCCGAGCTCCGACATGCGGTCGTAGCAGGGGGTGCGGCGCAGCGGCCGGGCGCCTTGGCGCTCCTCGTCCGGGTAGTGCATGGTGAAGACGTTGGCGTAGGCTTCCTCGGTCTTGGTGCGCAGGTAGCCGCGCCCGGCATAGGGGCCGAAGCGGCGCGGATCGACGCCGATCATGTCGATGGACGGTTCGCCCTCGACGATCCATTCCGCCAGCTGCCAGCCGGCGCCGCCGGCGGCGGTGATGCCGAAGGAATGGCCCTCGTTCAGCCACACGTTCGGCAGGTCCCAGGCCGGGCCGACGATGGGCGAGCCATCGGGGGTGTAGGCGATGGCGCCGTTATAGACCTTCTTGATGCCGACCTCGCCAAAGGCCGGCACGCGGGCGATGGCGGTTTCGATATAGGGCGCGAGCCGGTCGAGGTCTTCCTGGAACAGCTCGTATTCGGAGCTGGCATCGGGGCCGTCGACATAGCAGCAGGGGGCGCCGATCTCGTAGGGGCCGAGGATCAGGCCGCCGTTTTCCTCGCGCATGTACCAGGAACTGTCGGACTCGCGCAGCACGCCCATTTCCGGCAGGCCGGCCTTGTGGCGGGCGACGATCTCGGGATGGGGCTCGGTGACGATGTACTGGTGCTCGACCGGAATGACCGGCACCTCGATGCCGAACATCTTGCCGGTTTCGCGGGCGAAGTTGCCGGTGGCGCAGACGACGTGGTCGGTGGTGATGTCGCCCTTGTCGGTCTTGACCAGCCACTTGCCGGCGGCGGTGCGCTCGACGCCGGTGACGGTGGTAAAGCGGTTGATCTCGGCGCCCATGGCGCGGGCGCCCTTGGCCAGCGCCTGGGTCAGGTCGGCAGGCTGGATGTAGCCGTCGTCGGGATGCTGGATGGCGCCGATGATGCCGTCGGTCTCGCACAGCGGCCAGATTTCCTTGACCTCATCGGGCGTCAGCACGTTGACCTTGACGCCGATGGTTTCGGCGACGCCCTTGTAATAGAGGAATTCGTCCATGCGGTCCTTCGACCGGGCGAGGCGGATGTTGGACACCGGCTTCAGCCCGACCGGCTGGTCGGTCTCGGCCTCGAGGCTCTTGTAGAGTTCGACCGAGTATTTGTGGATCTGGCCGACCGAGTAGGACAGATTGAACAGCGGCAGCAGGCCGGCGGCGTGCCAGGTGGAGCCGGAGGTCAGCTCCTTGCGCTCGATCAGGACGACGTCCGACCAGCCCTTCTTGGCCAGGTGATAGAGCGTCGACACGCCCACCACACCGCCGCCGATCACCACCACTCGTGCCTCAGTTCTCATCGCCTTAAATCCTTCGATCCGTCGTTTGTGCGGTCGCCGCGACTGGTCCCGGGTCGTACTCCACCGGGGAGACGGTCGGGCGCGGCAACGCAGCCGCGCCGCCACCGGCCTGTCAGGCCACCTTCGCCCGTAAAGGGGTAGGCAAACGGTGGTCGGCGCTCATCCCTATTCGACATCGCCTGTCGCATCTGCGGCAGGGCTCAATTCTCGCCCCGCTGCAAAAGCGCGCGGTAGATCTCCTCGTCGCCGCACAACCCGGCCATGCGGCCGAGCGCGTCGACCAGCACGATCGGCTGGCCGGTGGCGCGGCGCAGTTCGATGGCATCGCGCAGGCTCAGTTCGGTCGAGGCAACCATGACGTCGCAGGGCTCGATCCGGAGCGGCCCCTTGCCGACGGTGTGGCCGAGGCGGCCGGCGTGACCGTCGACGGTGAGCGAGGTCGGGCGGCCGTCCGGGTCGAGGCCGACGCGGATGCGGCCCTCGCGGTCGATCAGCACGCCGTGATCGGCCATGCGCAAGGCGGAGGCCGGGGTCATCAGCGAGGTGCCCTTGAGGACGTTGAGCGGGTTCACGTGCTTGACGAATTCGCGGACGTAGTCGTTGGACGGCCTGAGCAGGATGTCCTCGGCCGAGCCGGCCTGGACGATGTGGCCGCCCTCGAGGATGGCGATCTGGTTGCCGAGCTTCATCGCCTCGTCGAGGTCGTGGCTGACGAAGACGATGGTCTTCTTCAGGTCGCGCTGCAGATCGAGCAGTTCGTCCTGCAGCTTGTCGCGGATCAGCGGGTCGAGGGCCGAGAACGGCTCGTCCATCAGCAGGATGTCGGCGTCGGTGGCGAAGGCGCGGGCGAGGCCGACGCGCTGCTGCATGCCGCCGGACAGTTCGTTGGCGTATTTCTCGGCCCATTTCGACAGGCCGACCATTTCCAGCTTGGTATCGACGATGGCGCGCAGTTCGTCCCTGGCCATGCCCCGGAGCTCGAGGCCGAGGCCGACATTCTCGCGCACGGTGCGCCAGGGCAGCAGGGCGAATTGCTGGAACACCATGGAAATGCGCTTCAGCCGCAGTTCCCGCAGGGTTTCGGGCGCGCAGCTGGAGACGTCGACCATCTGGCCGACATGGGCGACCAGCACCTCGCCGCGGGCGACGGCATTGAGGCCGTTGATGGCACGCAGGATGGTGGACTTGCCCGAGCCGGACAGGCCCATCAGCACGCAGATCTCGCCTTCCCTGATGGTCAGGTTGACGCCGGCGGCGCCGAGCACCGAGCCGGTGGCCTTGAGGATCTCGTCGCGGCTGCAGCCCTGGTCGATCATCGCCAGCGCCTCGCGCTGGCGGTCGCCAAAGACGATGTCGACGTTCCGGAGTTCGATCGCGGTCATGGGCATCAATCCTTTCGCCGCGCGACCGGCTGCTTGCAGACGCGATCGAGAATGATGGCGAGCAGCACGATGCAGAGCCCGGCCTCGAAGCCCATCGGGATGTTGACCTGGTTGAGGGCGCGCACCACCGGCTTGCCGAGGCCGCCGGCGCCGACGAGGGCGGCAATCACCACCATCGACAGGCTGAGCATGATGCACTGGTTGACGCCGGCCATGATCGTCGGCATGGCGTAGGGGATCTCGACCTTCCACAGCAGCTGGCGATTGGTGGCGCCGAAGGCCTTGCCGGCCTCGATCAGCGCCGGCGGCACGGCCGAGACGCCGAGATGGGTGAGGCGCACCGGCGCCGGCAGGGCGAAGATGACGGTGGAGATCAGGCCCGGCACGACGCCGAGGCCGAAGAACACCAACGTCGGGATCAGATAGACGAAGGTGGGGATGGTCTGCATCAGGTCGAGCACCGGCCGCAGCACGGCATAGAGCCAGGGGCGGTGGGCGGCGGCGATGCCGATCGGCACGCCGATGATGACGCAGACCAGCGTGGCGCAGGTCACCAGCGACAGGGTTTCGATGGTTTCGGCCCAATAGCCCTGATTGACGATCACGATCATCGAGATCAGCACCAGCGCCACCAGGCGCCAGGACCGGTGCAGGGCGTAGGTCAGCCCGACAAAGATCGCGATCAGCGCCCAGACCGGCACCAGCAGCATCAGCGCGGTGAAGCTGTCGATCAGGCTGCCGAGGCCGTCCTTGACCAGGTCGAAGAACAGCGACGCATTCTCTTCCAGGAACTCGATCGCCGATTTGATCCACACCCCGAGGGGGATCTTGTGCTCTACCAGCCACTCTTCCATCACGACGCCCCGCAGCCTCGCGGCGCGCCGTCAATCGGCGACGCCGCCAAGTCGTAACGAGCCCGGGCAACGCGAAACGGGTGGTTCCGCGCGCCACGGGTTCAAGCCGAAGACAGGTGTCAGAGCCCGAGGCTCTTCTTCACCGCCGGCAGGCCAGGCTGGCCGTCGACCGTGGTGACGTCCTTCAGCCACGGCTCCAGCGTCGCCGGGTTGGCCTTCAGCCAGGCGGCGGCGGCCTTGTTGGCGTCCTGGTTGTCGAACAGGATCTTGCCCATCACCTCGTTTTCCATCTTCAGCGAGAAGACGAGGTTCTTCAAGAGCTTGCCGACATTGGGGCATTCGGTGGCGTAGCCGGCGCGGGTGTTGGTGTAGATGGTGGCGCCGCCGAGATCCGGGCCGAAGACGTCGTCGCCGCCGGCGAGGTAGCTGATCTTGAACTTGGAGTTCATCGGGTGCGGTTCCCAGCCAAGGAACACGATCGGCTCCTTGCGCTTCACCGCCCGCTCGACCTCGGCCAGCATGCCCTGCTCGGAGCTTTCGACCATCTTGAAGCCCTTGAGGCCGAACTGGTCCTTGTCGATCATGCCCTGGATCAGGCGGTTGCCGTCATTGCCCGGCTCGATGCCGTAGACCTTGCCCTTGAGCTTGTCCTTGAACTTGGCGATGTCGGCGAAGGTCTTGAGGCCGGCGTCATAGGCATAGGTCGGAACGGCCATGGTGTACTTGGCGCCGGTCAGGTTGACGCCGAGCACTTCCACCGACTTGTCGTCGACGAAGGGCTTGCGATCGGCCTCCATGGTCGGCATCCAGTTGCCGAGGAAGACGTCGATGTCCTTGTTCTTCATCGAGGTGTAGGTGACCGGCACCGACAGCACCTCCGACTTCGGCGCATAGCCGAGGCCCTTCAGCACGGTCGAGGTCAGCGCGGTGGTGGCGGTGATGTCGGTCCAGCCGACGTCGGAGAAGCGGACCGCCTTGCAGGACGCCGGCTCGGCGGCGAACGCGGTCGAAACCGAAAGCGCGACGATCGAGGCGGCGATGGTGGTCTTGAGGATCGAGTGGTTCATCGGGTGACGTTCTCCCCTGGTCTCTTGCATCTTGCCCATGCCGCGCGCCGCGTTGTTGGCCGGCAGCGTCGCGGTGCCCGTCCGAGCGGGCCACTGAGCCGGTCACTGCGACCGGCGGGCCGAACTCTAGAACGCCCATTCCGTTTGCACCATGGGCAGGCCGTCCCGTCATCGGGTTGACCGAGCGACACCATTGAACGCACGTTCAATGACTTTGGCAAGGGGGCAAATACAATCCATTCGCATGAAAATGCGCAAATCTGCCCGCGTTTCGGGCGCCGATCGCATGGATCCACGCCCAAGTGCTTAAACTTAAAGCCTAATTTGAAATTCATCCGATTTGGAGTGCCGAAAATATAACCGAACGGGATTCACTTTTCGGCCCTTGACTGAATGTGCGTTCAAACTACCTTGAAGCCATGCCGAACGCGACATCGCCCCGCCCGAAGACCCCACGCGTCCATCGCGCCGCAGGCGAGGAGGAACGGCGGCGGCAGATGATCGAGGCCACCATCGAAGCCATTGCCGAACTTGGGTTTTCGGCGACGACGATCGCCGAGATCGCCCGCCGAGCCGAGGTTTCGACCGGGCTGGTCGCCTTCTACTTCCGCGACAAGGACGGGCTCCTGGAAGCGACACTTCGCCACCTCTCCTCCGATCTCGCCCGCGCCGTCGTGTCGCGGCTGCGGGCGGCGGGCAGCCCGCGCGAGCGGATCCAGGCGGTGATCGACGCCAATCTCGGCGCTAGCCAGTTCCACCGGCGCATCGCCACCGTGTGGCTGGCGTTCTGGGGCCAGGTTCCGCACAATGCCCACTTCCGGCGGGTCCAGCGTATCTACGAGCGGCGAATGATCTCCGATCTGGTCGACGCGCTGAAGGCCTACATGGCGCCGGCGGACGCCCGCCATCTTGCCCATGCGACCGCGGCACTGATCGACGGCCTGTGGCTGCGCGGCACGCTGGCGGGGGAAGAGCCGGCGACGTCGCGTGCTCGCGAGATCGTCACCGCCTTTGTCGATACCCAATTGCTGCTGCTGGATCTGGCGCTGTTGCGCCGGCCGGCGCAGGAGCCCGCCCACGCGATCCCGAGGACCCATTCATGACCACCCGCTTCGGTACCATCAAGAACCGCATCGGCGGCAAGTCCGTCGACCTCGCCAACCCCGAACTGTTCCTGTCGATCGATCCGGCGCGCGGCGAGGTCCTGGCCGAAATCGAGATGGCCGGGGCCGACGATGTCGACCGCGCCGTCGCGGCGGCGAAGGCCGGGTTCAAGGTCTGGTCGCGGATGACCGGCGCCGAGCGCGGGCGGATCCTGCGCCGCGCCGCCGACCTTCTGCGGGCGCGCAACGGCGAACTCGCCGAAATCGAGACGCGCGACACCGGCAAGCCGATCCAGGAAACCAGCGTCGTCGACATCCTGTCGGGCGCCGACTGCCTCGACTATTTCGGCGGGCTCGCCGCCACCCTGACCGGCGAGCATGTCGACCTCGGCCCCAGCGCCTTCGGCTATGTGCGGCGCGAGCCGCTCGGGGTCGTCGCCGGCATCGGCGCGTGGAACTATCCGATCCAGATCGCCTGCTGGAAGGCGGCGCCGGCGCTCGCCTGCGGCAATGCCATGGTATTCAAGCCGGCAGAGCTGACGCCGCTGACGGCGACGCTGCTCGCCGACATCTTCGCCGAGGCCGGGCTGCCGGCCGGGGTGTTCAACGTGATCCACGGCGATGCCCGCACCGGCCGGGCGATGGTCGCCCATCCCGGCATCCGCAAGGTGTCGCTGACCGGCGAGGCCTCGACCGGGCGCAAGGTGATGGCGTCGGCGGCCGACACGCTGAAGCATGTGACGCTGGAACTCGGCGGCAAGTCGCCGCTGATCGTGTTCGACGATGCCAAGCTCGACAATGCGGTGTCGGGGGCGCTTCTGGGCAATTTCTACTCGGCCGGCGAGGTCTGTTCCAACGGCACGCGGGTGTTCGTGCAGCGCCGGATCAAGGATGCCTTCCTCGAGAAACTGACGGCGCGGGTCGGGAAGATGATCGTCGGCGATCCGCTCGATCCGGCGACCCATGTCGGTTCGCTGATCTCGGCCGATCATCTGTCGAAAGTGATGGGATATGTCGGGCGCGGCCAGGCCGAGGGCGCCCGGCTGGCCGTCGGCGGCCGCCAGGTGTTCCCGGCCGGCTGCGACAAGGGCGCGTTCGTGACGCCGGCGGTGTTCGACGGCTGCAATGACGACATGGCGATCGTGCGCGAGGAGATCTTCGGGCCGGTGATGACCGTGCTCGCCTTCGATGACGAGGACGAGGTGGTCGCACGCGCCAACGCCACCGAGTACGGCCTTGCCGCCGGCGTGTTCACCAACGACCTGACCCGCGCCCATCGCGTCGTCGCCGATCTCGAGGCCGGCACCTGCTGGATCAACCAGTACAACGTCACGCCGATCGAGCTGCCGTTCGGCGGGGTGAAGCTCTCGGGGCTCGGGCGCGAGAATTCCAAGGCGGCGGTGGAGCACTTCACCCAGGCAAAAAGCGTCTATGTCGCGATGGGCGATATCGACGCGCCATATTGAGTGCCGCTTCGGCGCGGCGGGGTCGGGGTTTTGGTCCGGTGCCGCGCCGCGTCCCTGGTTTCTGCTTGAGTTCGCCACATTGACCATGCGGTATGGGCCTCCCCGGGACCGATCGCACGGAGTGTCGCATGAGCATGGAAACCACCGCCCCATCCGCCCGCATGGCGGGAGAGGATGCGGATCTGGGAAGCGGCTGGCTGCTGATCGCCGGCTATGTACTGGCGTTCGCCGCCTATGGCTATCTGTTCCACGTGGTGTTCTCGCGCGATTTCCTCGATGAATCGCCGGCGCTGCAGATGGCGCTGATGGCGTCGATCGGGCTGGCGACGATCACCCACGCCGCCGCCTGGCGTCCGGGGGCGAACCTGAAGGCGCTGGCGCTGGCCGCCGGCCTGGCGGCGATCGGCGGGGCGATCGCCTATTGGCGCATTTCGATCGAGACCGACGCTCCGGCGGCGGTGCTGTCCGGCGGGCTGCAACTCGGGCGGCTGATCGCTGCGACGGCGCTCGGCGGATTGCTGCTGCTGATCCCGCTGGCGCGCATCGCCAACGGCGCGGCCGAACCGGTCGCCGCCACCGGCGGCTATCCGGCCGAGCTGTGCCGGATCTGGCTGACCGTGCTGGTGTCGCTGTTCATCGCCGGGCTCGGCTTCGCCGTGGCGCTGCTGATCGCCAACCTGTTCAACATGATCGGGTTCAAGCTGCTGCTGCAGTTGATCGAGCGGGGCGAGTACTGGACGCCGCTGTTCGGCGGGCTGTTCGGCGCGGCGCTGGCGACGCTGGTGCTGGCGCCGGCGCGGATGCGGGCGCTCGCCAACCTGTTCTTCCTGCTGACCGGCTGGCTGGCGTTTCCGGCAACCATCGCCGCCTTTGGTTTCGTCGCCGTGCTGCCGTTCACCGGACTTGAACCGCTGTGGGCAACGCGTTCGGCGACATTGATCCTGTTCGGGATCAGTTTCACGCTGATGTGCGTGCTCGGCGCCACCTTTGCCCGACCGACCGGCGGCCGGATCGGCGGGCTCGCGGTCGCGGTCGCCCGGGTTGGCGGCCTGGCGAGCGTGGTGCTGGTGGCGCTGGCGCTGTGGGCGATCCATCTGCGCGTCGAGCAATACGGGCTGACGCCGGACCGGGTGGTGTCGGTGCTGTTCGGCATCGGCTTTGGGCTGTTCGCGCTCGCCTACGCGGCGGCGCTGCTGCGGCCGGAACCCGGCATCCGGCCGGCGCTGGCGCAGTTCTCCAAGGCGGCGGCGCTGGCGACCGCCGTGGCGGCGATGGCCATCGCGCTGCCGCCGCTCGACGCGGCGCGGCTGTCGGCCGCCTCGCAGATCGAGCGGCTGCGCGCCGGCACATCGCAGCTCGGCGAGGATACCGCGCGCCACTTCGTCCGTACACTCGGCGCCTATGGCCGCGCCGGGGCCGAGGCGCTGAAGGCGGAGCCGGGCAAGCTCGACCGGGCGCAGTTCGTCACGGCGGTGGAGGCGGCGCTGACGGCGCGGCCGGACTATCCCTCGCGCGAGGATCGGCCGTCGCTGGAGGTGTTCCGCGCCGGGTTTGGCGAATTCTTCGTCGTTGCGCCGGCGGGGCAAGCGGTTCCCGCCGATCTGATCGACTGGGCGCAGGATCATTTCGAGGTCCAGCATTGCATCCGCGCCGCCGACCCGGCGAAACGGACCTGCATCTTGCTGAAGGCCGAACTGCGCAGCGACGGGGTCGAGAACTGGGTGTTCATCGCCCGCACGCCGCGCAACGGCTCCGGTCGCCTGCAGACCAAGGCCTTGCGCGTCGTCGAGCGGCAGAGCATGGGCGGCTGGTTCGGCCGCTGGCTGCCGTCAGGCATCAGCGCGCGCGGGCTGAGCGACGCGCAGTGGGATGCGATCGGGCGTGGCGAGGTGCGCTTCGTCGACGCGCGCTGGCGCGAACTGCATATCGACGGGCAGGTCCTGGTGCCGGTCGAGCCGGGCTATCGCTGATCGAGCACCGGCTGCCCGCCCAACGGCGGGCGCAAACAGACAACGGCCGGAGACACTGTCTCCGGCCGTTGGAGGTCAACCGCGACGCCGCCGTGGTTCAGGCGATGAACTTGACGTCGGTGATCTCGTAGGAGCGGGCGCCGCCCGGGGCCATCACCTCGACGGTGTCGCCGATGGTCTTGCCGATCAGGGCGCGGGCGATCGGAGAGGAAATCGAGATGCGGCCTTTCTTCACGTCGGCTTCCATGTCGCCGACGATCATATAGACCTTCTTTTCCTCGGTATCCTCGTCGATCAGCGTGACGGTGGCGCCGAACTTGATCTTGGTGCCAGAGAGCTTGCCGATGTCAATGACCTCGGCGCGGCCGAGCTTGTCCTCGAGTTCGCTGATGCGGCCCTCGTTGTGGGACTGGGCTTCCTTGGCGGCGTGATATTCGGCGTTTTCCGAGAGATCGCCATGCGCGCGCGCTTCCGAGATCGCCGCGATGATGCGCGGACGCTCGACCTGCTGCCGATGCTTGAGTTCCTGCTCCAGGGCCACGTGGCCGGCAGGGGTCATCGGAATCTTTTCCATGGGCTTTCGACCCTTCCACCAGATGATCAGGCGCCCCGGCAACCAGCGCCGGGACCGCGCAGCGTCAAAAAGAAAGCGTGGCAACCCTACCTGCCGGTGGGGTCACCACACTCGAACCGTCAACTTTGCCGACCTTATAGCAGAGTTCTCGACAAAACGGGATAGGCTTGTTGATTGGCAGCTTGGGTAATCCCTTGGTGATCCCCAGGCCGGCCAAGCTTGCGGCCGCGGCCGCTCCGCCCCTCACGCCGCCGTGAAATAGTCCTGCAACGGGTGCACTTCAAGTTCGCCGGCGGAATAGGCCTCAATACCCTGCGCGGCGGCGATGGCGCCGGCGAGCGTGGTGTAATAAGGCACCTTCTGCATCAGCGCGGCGCGGCGCAGCGAGCGGCTGTCGGCGAGCGCCTGGGCGCCCTCGGTGGTGTTGAACACCAGCTGGACCTCGCCGTTCTTGATGGCGTCGACGATATGCGGGCGGCCTTCCAGCACCTTGTTGACCTTGGAGGCCGGAACGCCGTTTTCCTGCAGGAAGCGCAGGGTGCCGGAGGTGGCGATCACCCGGAATCCGACCTTCACCAGGGTGCGGATCGATTCCAGGATGCGGGCCTTGTGGTCCTCGCGCACCGAGACGAACACGGTGCCGTGGGTGGGAACGCGGGTGCCGCCGCCGAGCTGCGACTTGGCGAAGGCCATGGCGTAGTCGCGGTCGAGGCCCATGACCTCGCCGGTGGACTTCATTTCCGGGCCGAGCACGGTGTCGACGCCGAGGAAGCGGGCAAACGGGAACACCGCTTCCTTGACCGCGATGTGATCAAGCTTCTTCCGCGTCAACCCAAAGCTCGCCAGCGCCTCGCCGGCCATGACGCGGGCGGCGATCTTGGCGATCGGATCGCCGATGGTCTTGGCGACGAACGGCACCGTGCGCGAGGCGCGCGGGTTGACCTCGAGAATGTAAATCGTGTCGTCCTTGACGGCGTACTGGACGTTCATCAGGCCGCCGACGTCGAGCGCCAGCGCCAGCGCCCTTGTCTGGCGCTCCAGCTCGGCGACCATCTCGTCGCTGAGCGAATGGACCGGCAGCGAGCAGGCCGAATCGCCGGAATGGATGCCGGCTTCCTCGATATGCTCCATGACGCCAGCGACGAACACGGTCTTGCCGTCGCAGAGGCAGTCGACATCGACCTCGATGGCGTCCGACAGGTAACGGTCGAACAACAGCGGGTTCTTGCCGAGCATGGTGTTGATCTGCCCGGTCTTGTCGTTGGGGTAGCGCAGCTTGATGTCGGTCGGCACCAGCTCCGGCAGGGTGCCGAGCAGGTAGTCCGACAGCTGGTCGCCGTCGCGGATGATCTGCATCGCCCGGCCGCCGAGCACGTAGCTCGGGCGCACGACCAGCGGATAGCCGAGGCCCTCGGCGATCAGGCGGGCCTGCTCGACCGAATAGGCGATGCCGTTTTCCGGCTGCTTCAGCTTCAGCTTGTTGAGGAGCGAGCGGAAGCGGTCGCGGTCCTCGGCGAGGTCGATGGCGTCGGGCGAGGTGCCGAGGATCGGCACGTTGGCCTTTTCCAGCGCATCGGCGAGCTTCAGCGGCGTCTGGCCGCCGAACTGGACGATGACGCCGTGCAGCGTGCCGTTCGACTGCTCGGTCAGCATGATCTCGAGCACGTCCTCGGCGGTCAGCGGCTCGAAATAGAGGCGATCCGAGGTGTCGTAGTCGGTCGACACGGTCTCGGGATTGCAGTTGACCATGATCGATTCGTAGCCGGCATCCTTCAGCGCGAAGGCGGCATGGCAGCAGCA